>JBAVOG010000673.1:0-1524 GCA_049691875.1 Burkholderiales bacterium
GCCTTTGTCGATGCGCTCGACCTGGCGGGATTGGGCTTTGCGGACGTCGAGCCGGCGGCGACCGGCCGGCCCGGCTATCATCCCTCGCCACTGCTGAAGCTGTACATCTACGGCTACCTCAATCGCATCCAGTCGAGTCGCCGGCTGGAGCGCGAGGCGCGACGCAATCTGGAGCTTATCTGGCTCCTGCAGCGGCTCACGCCCGATGACAAGACGATCGCCGACTTCCGCAAGGACAATGGCCCGGCCATCAAGAAGGTATGTGCGAAGTTCGTCGAGCTGTGCCGCCAGATGGAATTGCTGACGAAGGCAAGCGTGGCCATCGACGGCTCGAAGTTCAAGGCCGTCAACACGCGCGACAAGAACTTTACGAAGGGCAAGGTGGAGCGGCGGCGCCAGCAACTGGAGGACAGCGTCGCGCGCTACCTCGCGCAGCTCGACACCGCCGATCTGCAGGACCCGTCCGAGGCCCTCGCTGCGAAGACGGCTCATCTCAAGGACAAGCTCGCCAAGCTTGCGAGTGAGATGCAGAAGCTCGAAGCCTACGAGAAGGCAATGCTGGCCTCACCCGACCAGCAGATCTCATTGACCGATCCGGATTGCCGATCGATGGCGACGAGCGGGCGCGGCTCGGGCGTCGTAGGCTACAACGTGCAAGTCGCAGTAGATACCGAGCACCACCTCATCATCGCGCACGAGGTGACCAACAGCGGTTCGGATCGGGCGCAACTTGCCAACATGGCGACGCAGGCTAAAGCGGTTCTTGGCGTCGACAAGCTCGAGGCGGTCGCCGATCGCGGCTACTACAGCGGCGAGGAGATCAAGGCATGTGAAGATGCCGACATCGCCGTGACGCTGCCGAAGCCCGTAACGTCCGGCATGGAAGCGAAGGGACAGTTTGGCAAGCACGACTTCGTCTATCTCGCGGACGATGACGCTTATCGTTGCCCGGCCGGCGAGGTGCTGAGTTATCACTCAGCTACCGTCGACGGTGGGCGCGCCATACGCAGATATTGGACACGCGCCTGCGTGACATGCCCAATCAAAGCGCGCTGCACGAAGGCCAAGAACCGCGTCATCTCCCGTTGGGAGCACGAGCACGTCATGGAGGCCGCGCAACGGCGTCTGGATGCGAATCCGCAGGCGATGCGTCAGCGCCGAGAGACGGTCGAACATCCGTTTGGGACGCTGAAGATGCGCATGGGCGCGACGCACTTCCTGATGAAGCGCTTGCCGAAGGTCGCCACCGAGATGGCGCTGCACGTGCTCGCCTACAATCTCACGCGCGTGATGAACATCCTGGGCGTGACGCCTCTCATCGCGGCGGTAAGGGCGTGAGGCATGGGTGCGTTCGCGCGCGTGAAATCGGCCCCGTCAGATCGCATCCGGTGACTCAGAGAAGCCCACCGACGGGAATTTGGCGTCGCGAAAGCAAGGATACGACAAATCTGCCCCAAGCCCGCGTTCGCAGCGGGCTCACAGCCGTCTGACCCCGGGATGAACCGTTTTCACGCAACCATGGAC
>JBAVOG010000674.1:0-16062 GCA_049691875.1 Burkholderiales bacterium
CCCCGGTCCGCCGTGCACGCACATCGGCATCACGATGCCGTGCCCCGTGTTGGCCTCCGCGACCTTGGCGTCGATCACCAGTATGCGCCCGTGCATGGCCGCGATGCCGAGCGTGGCATCGGTGGCGAACGCATCATCGCCCGTGAACACCGATGCCGCGAGCGATCCACCGCCACGCGCGGCAAGCGCGTAGGCTTCGTCCGCGTTCCGGTACGGCATCACCGTGCAGACCGGCCCGAAAACCTCCACCTCGTGAATCGCCTTCCCATCCAGCGGTGACTTGGCGCGCAGTAGTGTCGGCGGGACGAACGCCGCTGCAGCCGGGTCGGCATCGACGGGCGCAAATCCTTCTGCGTCACCGACGACGATGGAGGCTTCGGCGGCAAGCTGCCGGATGCCCTCCAGAGCCGCTTTCTGCTGCGCCTTGTTCACGAGCGGACCCATGCGCACCGACTCGTTGCGCGGATTGCCGGTCACGACTTTGGTGAGTCGCGCCGAGAGCGCCTCGGTCACGGCGTCCGCGATCGCAGCCGGCACGAGGGCACGCCGTATGGCAGTGCATTTCTGCCCTGCTTTCACCGTCATCTCGCGCGCCACCTCCTTCACGAAGAGATCGAACTCCGCCGTGCCCGGCTTGGCGTCCGGACCGAGCAGGCTGAGGTTCAGGCTATCCGCCTCGATGTTGACGCGCGTGGACCGCGCGATCACGTTCGCACTCGCGCGCAACTGGCGGGCCGTGTCCGCGGAGCCGGTGAATGCCACTGCGTCCTGGCCGGTGACGAGATCGGCGAGCGCGCGCCCTCCTCCGCAGATCACCGAAAGCGCGCCATCCGGCAGCGCCGCGGCGTCGATCACGTCCTTGACCATGCGCTGCGTGAGCAGGCAGGTCGAAGTCGCCGGCTTCACGAAAGCCGGGACGCCGGCGAGAATTGCGACCGCGGCCTTCTCCCACATTCCCCAGGACGGAAAGTTGAACGCGTTGATGTGGACGCCGACACCGTGCAGGGGCACCCACAGGTGCATCGCCTGGAATGCCTCGTCCTTCCCGAGCCGCTCGTAGCCTGAATCGCGCAGGCACCGAGCCGCGCCGAGGCCCTTTGCGACGCTGGCGTAGTACTTGAGGGTACCGATCCCGCCGTCTATGTCGATCGCGGCGTCGATCTTCGTGTTGCCCGAATTGCGCAGGGCGATGTCGAAGTATTCGTCGCGCTTGGCAGTAAGCGCGTCCGCGACTGCGCGCAGGAGGCCGCCGCGTTCGGCATAGGACATGGCACGCAGGGCCGGGCCGGCCTTGGTGCGCGCGTAGTCGAGCGCACCGGCCAGGTCGATCCCGTCGCTCGTCGCCCGGGCAAGCTCCTCGCCGGTGACGGGATCGATCAGCGGAACGCCGTCCCCCTTCCCCTCGATCCATTTGCCGGAAACGTAGTTCGCGAGCTTCATCGGTGAGTTCTCCTGGTCGATGCGGGCTGGGCGCCTGGCGCGTCGGATCGATGCTGCGTGCGCACGCACGGCGGCGGGCGAAGCCTGGTCCCGCAGGGTGAAGATACCACCAGCGCACGGCCACGCGCAGCGCCCCTCCGGCTACCGCTTCGCAGTGATCGCCGAGGCGAAGGTCAGTGCCTGGCTGCTGCTGATGTAGCGTGGCCAGCGGCAGCCGGGGCGGCTCCGGTCAGGGATTCGAGAAAGGCAACGAGATCGTCGACTTCCCGGGGCGAAAGCTTGAGCGGGCGCAGAATCCGCTCCCCGTCCGCGTGCAGTCGCTCCTCGTTCAGGTCGGAGTAGTGCAGCACGACGTCGCGCAGCGTCGCGAGACTTCCGTTGTGCATGTAAGGCGCAGTGAGCGCCACGTTGCGCAGCCCGGGGACCTTGAACTCGCCGAAATTGCGGTGCTGGGATGCGACATGCCGCGTCTTGCCGGCGGCCGCGCCGCCCGGATCGTCGTTATAAGGTCCGAGCAGATTGAACCGGTCGGCGCGCAATTCCCTGATCCCCCCATGCCGGCCGGAGTCGACGCGCCCCTTCGCCACGAAGTACGGGATGCCGACGTCCGCGAACTCGCCGTTCGTGAACGCCGGTCCGAGATGGCAGAAGCCGCAGTTCCCCTTGCCGACGAAGATTTTCAACCCGCGCAGCGCCGCCAGGGGATAGCGTGCGGCCGCCGCCCGATCATCGCGCGCGAGCGCATCGCGGAATTCGTCGAATGCGGAGCGTGACGAGACGAGCGTCTCCAGGTAAGCGGCAATCGCCTTGCCCGAATTGACAAGCATCACCTCGTCGGCGCGCGCGTCGCCCGGAATCGTTCCAAACGCGTTCGCGTAGCGTCGCGCGAGGTCCTGATCCGCACGCAACAGCGCCGCGACGTGGTCCGGGTCTGCGGCAAGCTCGACCGGATTGAGGATCGGCTTGATGCTCTGCCGCCAGAGACTGTCCGCGGCGCCGTCCCATCCGAACCAGCGCGCGAAGCCGACGTTCCACACGCTCGGCGTGTTGCGGTCGAGCGATTCACGACCGTAGGCGCGCTCCCGGCGGTCCGTGAACGCGCGATCGGGGAGATGGCAAGCCGCACACGACATCGCGCCGTCACCCGACAGCCGCCGGTCGTAGAAGAGTCGCTCTCCGAGGGCAATCGCGTCGGCATTTCCCGATACGCGGTTGCTCCTGTCGCGCAGCACCGGCTGCGGCCACGGACCGTGCTGCAAGATCCGGCCCATCTCCTCCGTGCTGAACTCGACTTGCTCCTGCGACCGTGCAGAGGCGACGCTTGCGACAAGCAAGACGGCCAGCAGCGCTGCCGCAACGCGCGCCTTCATTCGAGCAACAGATCCCGGGTGATCCGCTCGTGCGTCCCGGGCGCATCGAGATCGAAGATCAATTCCCAGCGTCCCGGCATGTGAAAGAGAAGCCCGTCGGCACGGAACCGGCCGCTGCCCTCGGCAACGACCGTGGGGCGATAGTTCATACCGTGCCGATGCGCGGGCATCTGTGCATCGACGCGCAATCCGGTCGGCACCGCGGCCTGCCCTTTCGCGCAAACCTGGACCTCGATCGCGAAGGCGCGACCGACGGCGATCGTCGCGGGCTCGGTCCGGTACACGACCGTGTAGCGCTCCGATTCCGCGCGCGCGCCAGCGGCACCGGGCGCGGCGTCGCAATCGGCGGCCTGCGCCTGACTCAACACAAGTGGGGCGAGCGCGGCGACCAGTCTCGCGAATTTCCTCGGCATCATGCGTCAGTCCGAGCGCTTCTTGTCGAATGCCTCGCCAATCACCGCCGCGCCGTTCTTCCAGGCGATCTGCTCGGCGACCTCCGGCGGCAACTCCGCCAGCCAGGCACGTGACCAGGTCGCATGCTCGGGCACATAGTGCCAGCGTTCCGGAACGTACGTGTCGGTGCCCACCATGAAGCGATCCGGAAACTCCAGGAACGCCGCGCGCCACTCCGGTGGGATTTTGCCGCCTGCGCCATGGTCCGTCCGAAACGCCAGATCGGCCCAGAGATTCGGATGTCTGGCCAGCATCTCGCGCACGCGCTCGGGGCGCTCGAAACCGGAATGTGCCCAGAGAATTCGCGCCTGTGGCCACTGCGCGAACAGCCGCTCGATCGTGTCGGCGTCCGAATGGGCGTGCAACATCAGCCCGTACTGTCTGGCAAGCTGAACCATCCGACGCGGCACGGGAAGGTCGGCATCCGCGCCGTAGAGATGGAACTCGCCGATCGCGACGTACCGGTACTTGCGGAGCCGTTCTTCCAGGTACGTGATGACCGCAGGGTCGCGCACCCACGTGGCAATCTCGCCGCGTCGCCGGTAGGGCCTGAGCTCGGGCACGATCAGGTCGGGCGCCGCGGCGTACAGCTTCTGCGTCCCATCGTCGTCGGAGCTCGACACGAGCGCGCGCTTCACGTTCGCCTTGCGCAACAGCTCGATCACCATTTCGACCGGTAGCATTTCCACCGCATCGTGGCTGTAGTGGACGTGCGCGTCAAACACCGGAAGCTCCGCGCCCTGCGCGACGGACATCGCAAGCGTCGTCACGAGACCTGCAGCGAGCGATCTGATCATTGGCTACCTCGTACGGGGCATTGGGTGCCGCGGCACCGACCCCGCAAGCATACCGCGCGCCCGCCTGCGGACCCGCGTCGTGCCCCGGGGGTCGGGCGAGCAGTCACCACGTGAACGCCGATGCGGCGGGCGATATTCCCGTCAGCGGACCGATTCAGCGCGTCAGCCGACGATAGACTTCGGCGGTCTTCACCGGCAACCGGCGCACGTCGTCGACGAGAACCCAGCTTGCGGCGCCGTACATGTGGGGAAGGTAGTCGCGCGCCTGCTCGTCGATGGTGATGCAGAATGGATGAATGCCCTGGCGGCGCGCTTCGAGCAGGGCCTGACGGGTGTCCTCGATCCCGTACTCGCCGCGATACCCGTCACCGAAGTCGTCCGGCTTGCCATCCGAGAGTGTGACCAACAGGCGCGTCCGCACGTCCTCGGAGCCGAACATTCCCGCGGCGTGGCGAATCGCCACGCCCATCCGCGTGTAGTCCTGGGGGGTGATGCCGGCAATACGGCTCTTGACGAGCGTGCCGTAGGGTTCGCCGAACTGCTTCACGCGGTAGAGCTCGCAACGCTTGCGCGTCATGCCGGAAAACCCGTAGATCGCGTACCGGTCGCCGAGCACCTCGAGGGCTTCGCACAGCAGCACGAGCGCCTCGCGCTCCGCGTCGTTGATCCAGCCTTTGGTCGACCCGCTCATGTCCACCAGAAACAGGACCCCGATCGACCGTTCGCTGCGCTGCCGCCGTGTGAAGAATCGTTCGGGGAATTCGCGCCCCGCGGCAAGATCCGCGTATCCCTCCACCGCAGCGTCGATGTCGATTCCATCCCCATTCGGCTGACGGCGGTGGGACCTGTCTTCACCCCGCAGTGCCTCGAAAGTGCGCTTCAGACTGGCGATCTGCCCGCGATACTTTTCGAGCGTGTGCGCCGCGAACCCGGCATCCCCCGGATGCACGTCGCGCAGCCGGAGCGCGCACCAGTTGCGGCGATAGCGCGTGCGCGCAAAGTCCCACTCGTCGTAGAGGGCCACGTCTGCCTCGTCGCCCGCCGGATCTTCGTCTGGTCCGTCGCGCGCCGCCGGTCGTTCCGCAGTCTGGCGGTCGCCCGGTCCGGCCGGTACGAGGTAATCGGGCGGGAGTGCCTCGAGATCCTGCAGGATCGATTGAACCAGGCTCATCGCGTCCGCGGAGGGTGTCACGGGTTTCCCGTCCAGGCGCAACTCCAATTCGCGCGCGCCCGCGGCGTCCGGCTCGGATAGCTGCGCGGTAAAGGGTGCGCCGGCATCTTCATCAGATCCGGAACGTTCCCGATGCTCATCGCGCAGGGCGGCAAGCAGCGCACGGAATGCTTCCTTCTCGCGCGCAACGCGCGACGTCCGCACAGCCGCGGCCTGCTCGGGCCGCAGCGGACCGACATAGCACCATTGCGGAGGCGCCCGGGCAATGTCGACCTGCGCCAGCACTTCGACGCTGTCCGCAGCACCCGCGCGCGCGCTGCGCAAAGGCGCAATCAGATCGAGGAGCCTCGCATCCGGCAGCGGTACCTGCAACGAGCGCATGTACCGTGCAAGACCCGGCAGCGCCGCCGCGATCCGCGTATCGAGTCGCACGGCTTCGAGGAACGCGAGCCAGCGCCGCGCCCGGTAACGATCACGGCTCTGCTCGACCGCCGTGGCGATTTCCGTCCCGTACGTCCCGAAGCGTGCTTGCGCCCAGGCCAGACCGACCATGGCCTTGTAGACGAGAAAATTGCGCTCGCGTCCTGCGAAACGCGCGACTTCGACGGGCAGAAACACGGTTTGCGTGTCGGTCCAGGGCGCCTCGTCGGGTGCCACGCGCAGCGTTCTGCCGGCCAACCCGCAGACGAACATCTCGAGTATTCGGGTCACATCCGATAGCCGCAGCGCGTGGGACGACTCCGTCCAGGTTCGCGCAAATCGCGTCAGGTCCTTGAGCGCCGCGCTCGCCGCGGTCATGCTTTCGCGGTCGAGCACGTCCATCGCCGCGATCAGCCAGGCTTCGGTGCCGCGCTCGCCCAATACGGCGAGCGCACGCGGAACCGCCGCCGCGAACTGATAGGCAAGCTCCGCGTTGCTTTGCGCCACGACACGTACCCAGCGCAAGACGAACTCCCGCTGCGGCCGCGCAAGCGCGGCGATTGCGGGGACGAGCTGGGCGGCCGTGCGCCGCGAAGACAGGCAGGCCTCGAGCAGCTCCGCGAGTATGGCCTCGATCTGCTTGCGGTCGTCGTGCCCCGTCACGGGATCGAGCCGCACTCTAGAAAAGCGATGCGACGAGCTCGTTCACCGCGGCGAGCGCTTCCGGCTCGTCGGTGAGCGCTTGCGCGATCGCCGACGCGCACGCCGTCCGCGCCGGAATCCCGTCGACGATCAGCTTGCCGGCATGCACGAGGAGCCGGGTGCTGGCCCCCTCCTCGAGTCCGTTTCCCTTCAGGTTGCGGGTCATCGCGGCGAGCGTGACGAGTCGCTCGGCGAGGGGTGCATCGACACCGGTTTCGCGTGCGACGATGCGTTGCTCGATCGCCGCAGCGGGATAGCCAAACTCGATCGCGACGAAGCGCTGGCGAGTGCTGTGCTTGAGCTCCTTCAGCACGCTCTGGTAGCCGGGGTTGTAGGAAAGCGCGAGCAGGAACTCCGGCGGGGCATGCAGGACCTCGCCGGTCTTCTCTATTGGCAGGATGCGACGATCGTCGGCAAGCGGATGGATGACCACCGTCGTGTCCTTGCGCGCCTCGACGATCTCGTCGAGATAGCAGATCGCTCCCAGTCGCACCGCCAGCGCAAGCGGACCGTCGACCCATACCGTCTCGGCGCCGACGATGAGATACCTTCCGACGAGATCCGATGCCGTGAGGTCGTCGTGGCACGAGACCGTCACGAGCGGCCGCGCGAGGCGCCAGGCCATGTACTCGATAAAGCGCGTCTTGCCGCAGCCGGTGGGCCCCTTGAGCATGACCGGGATGCGCCGCGCGTGTGCCGCCGCGAAAAGGCGTACTTCGTCGCCGACCGGCTCGTAGTACGGCTCGGTGGAGACGAGGTGCTGGTCGGGCTTTTGCGAGCGGGCGTTCACTTGTCGTCTTGGGTTCGTAGATCCGGTCCCATGTATCGCGGTCGGCCCATTCCCGGCCAAAGTGAAGTGCATGGGAATTCACGAAGTGGGGTGTGGCGCCATTATCGCGCGCATCGCGCAGATCATGGCGGCCAAAGCGTGTGACCGGTCGGATGCGGTGCGCCGGGCCTGCCGCACGCGCCCCCGCACGACCACGCCATGGAGAGGGCCCCCGCCTTGTCCTGCACCGCGCGCTGCCCGGCGTGGCAAGCGGGCGAGGTCACGGCCGCGCTGCGTCCCCTTCGTGCAATCCGGAAATAGCGCGAACGGGGGCTTCGATCAGTCGACGATGTGGTCGACCTTCTCCATCAGCCACTCGCCCGACTCGCGGTCGTAGCGGGAGAGAGTGAAGCAGTGCCAGTACTGGCGGGTCTGCGAGGAGCTCGGGCCGCCCTGACAGCGAAGGTCTCCGGCGACCGGCGTGCCATACGCCGGACCCGGATCACCTTTGCCGCGGCATGACGCCTACGGCTGTTTCGGCGTCTTGTATTCGGCTTCCTTCTGGAACGGTTCCCAGATGGTTTCGTAGCCGACGAACCCCTTTTCGTTGGGCGGCATCTGACGCGTCGTCACGAAACGCGCATGTCCGTCGGGAACTTTGGTGGGGGCGGGTTTCTTCTCCTCGCTCATAAGTCGCCTTTCTTGCCGTGATGTCGGGACTTCAGGTTCAAGTCATCGAAGCCGAAACTCGTCCGATGCGATTCGACGCCGTCGCTCAAACGGGTCTCATGAGTGACGGGTCGATATCCGCGTCCGCAACGATCGCGCCGCGCGATCGGGTCTCCTCAACCGTTGCGTCGCGCACGGTCAGCACCTCGAGCGTAAAGACGACCTGCCTGCCGCATAGCGGATTGTTGCCATCGACAGTCAGTGTTTCGTCGTCGATGTGCGTCACGAGAAAGCTGCGGGTCTGGCCCTTATCGTTTTCCATGAGGATGGAGGTGCCGACTTGCCGATACTCCTCGGGGACGTTCTCGATGCGATCGGTAAAAACCAGCGACTCGTCCCTGGGGCCGAAGATCTCATTGCCATCGATCGGCACCTCGATGACGTCGCCGGCCGACTTGCCCTCCAGCTCCATGTGGACGGAAGGGGCCAGAATTTCGTTGTGTCCGTGAACGTAACCCAACGGGAATTCGACTCCGGTGAGGACATGCCGCGTCTTCTTGTCGGTCACCTTGTAGGTGAGCTCGACAAACTTCCCGTCTTGGATGGTTTCACTCATGCCGAATCCGAACGAATGGCTCAGAAGATGGATGCACCAAAAATCTTGACCTGTCCATTTTCATAGCCAAGGACAAGTCTCCCAAGCCATTCGCCCTGCTTCTTGGTGCTCCGCTGCCGGTAAAGAACGGTCACATGCTCGCCCCGGCGGATCATGCCGAGGGAGTCGACGTCTTCAGACAGACTTCTCGCCAGTTCGCTGTTCGCGAACTGGTGGCCGGCCACGACCTGATTCATGGCAAGCGCCAGGGAATTGGAAAAGTTCCTTACGAATTCTCCGTACTTGCCTTCGTTCGAATATTTGACGAGGTCGCGCCACAGTGGATCGGCGATGGCGAGAATCTCTTCATCGGTCTTCTCAATGATGTTCACGCGCGGCTCTCCGCGAGCGGAAGAGACCTGCTTCACGGGGCTCACAATACGCGACATGCTGGTCTCTTCTGCGCCAGGCTGAAGGTCAATGCGAGCTTCTGCCCGGGAACATTGCTACTCCTTGTCCCCAACCAGGTGATAGCAAGGCGCCTTCTCCATGGTGTATTCGCCGGTTTGCGGATCGCGACGGGAAACCGTCAGCACGTGCCAGTTTTCGTCGTCCACCTTCATGGCGTCGCCCCGGTAGTAGTAGCCCGGCCAACGGGTCTCCTTGCGGAACATCGTGTGCTGCGTGACGCACTCCGCGGCCCGATGGCGGTGCTTCAATTCCCACGCACGCAGCAACTCGTGAATGTCCTTCGCCGCCAGGTTCTCGAGGTCTTCCTCCATGATCTTGAGCTTTTTGAGGCCGATGTTCAGGAGCTTCTCGTTGGTCATGTAGCTGACGGTCACGCCACCGCAGTACTCGTCCATCAGCTTCTGCAGACGGTCCAGGCCCTGCTGGGGATTGATGTAGTGCGGGTTGACGTCGCCCGCTACGATCGCATTGCGGTAGGTCTTGTAGTGCTCCAGGGGCTTGTGGATCTCCGCCTTGCGGCGGTTGATCTGGTCATCGGATACGACAATGCCTTCGCCCTTTCCGTCGTCGATGTACTTGCAGGCAGCCTTCGCGGCGAGACGGCCTTCGGTGAACGACCCCGACGAGAAGGCGTGCGGCGTGCCGCCGACCGCATCACCGGCGCCGAACAGACCGTCGATCGTCGTCATGCGGTTGTAGCCCCAGAAATACTCGGGCGGGGAAACGTCCTCGGGACCCGAGCACCAGGCACCCGAGCAGGTCGCGTGGGAGCCCATGACGTAGGGCTCGGACGTGGTCAGCTCGGGATTCTCGTTCTTGGGATCCACATCGGTCGCCGCCCACAGAACCGCCTGGCCGACGGTCATGCCGAGGAAGTTCTCCCAGCCGACCTCCTCCAGATGGGGATCCTGGAAGGCGCGCATGGTCACCATGTGAATGGGGCCGCGGCCGGCATTGACCTCGCTGATCAACGCATGGTTGCGCAAACAGGTCGGGATCGGCCGATGGGTCAGGTGCGACGCTTCCGGGTCGAGATATTCCTTGCCGACCATCTTCTGCAGTTCGGGGAACCACTTGGACTCGAACTCTTCGCCGAGACCGTTCTGCGTATAGGTCTTCAGGTGCAGGAAGTAGGCGCCGACCGGGCCGTAGCCGTCCTTGAAACGCGCCAGCACGATGCGATTCTCCATCTGCGTCATCTTGGCGCCGGCGTCGATCATGAGCCCATAGGCGGACGCGGACGACCAAGGCGCATACCAGGTGCGGCCGGAACCTTCGCCCACCGAACGCGGTTTGAAGATGTTGGAGGCGCCGCCCGCGCCGCAGATAACGGTCTTGGACTTGAAGACGTGGTAGTCGCCGGTGCGGACGTTGAAGCCGACGGCACCGGCAACCCGGTTCTCCTTGCTATCGTCCATCAGCAGGTGAGTGACGCAGATGCGGTTGAACACCTTGTCCGCCGATTTCTTGGCGGCCTCGGCCACGATGGGCTTGTAGGACTCCCCGTGAATCATGATCTGCCATCGCCCTTCACGCAGATAGCGCCCGGTCTTCGGGTCCTTCATGATGGGCAGGCCCCACTCCTCGAACTGGTGCACCGTGGAGTCTACGTGGCGGGCCATGTCGAACAGCAGGTCTTCCCGCACCAGGCCCATCAGGTCGATGCGAGCGTAGCGGACATGGTCCTCCGGCTTGTTCTCGCCCCAGCGTGTGCCCATGTAGCAATTGATGGCGTACAGACCCTGGGCGACCGCGCCCGAGCGATCGATATTGGCCTTCTCGGCAATGACGATCTTCTTGTCCTGACCCCAGAATCTCGCCTCCCAGGCGGCACCGGTGCCGCCAAGACCCGCACCGACGACCAGGATGTCGATGCCGTCTTCTATGATCGTCTTGTAGGCCATCAGTAATACACGCCTTTCTTCAACTTGAGACCCGCGGCCTGAAGCGTATGCAGACCGCCGTCATCCAGGCGGATCCATTTCGGCTCGTTGTACAACAGCTGGCTGTCGCGCATCTCTTTGCTGGGTCCCGGAACATCCGCGAGCTTGGGGATCGCAGTCCCCCAGGGCTTGGTGGTGATGGGCGACAGGAAGTTCTTTTCCGTACCGTTCCGGAATTTGATCCTCCAGGCGATCGTGCCTTTCTCTTCGTCGCGGTGGACGCGAACACTGTGGCCCAACGGCGCAAAGTCAGCATATCCGCGCACATCGATCGCATGCTGCGGGCACGCCTTCACGCAGGAGTAGCACTCCCAGCACATGTTGGGCTCGATGTTGTAGGCACGGCGATAGGTCTTATCGATGTGCATGATGTCCGAGGGACAGATGTCGACGCAGTGTCCGCATCCGTCGCACCTTGTCATGTAGACGAAGGTAGGCATGAGTCGTCGGCTCCTTGATCCGTTCCGAGTGAACCTGGGGGCTGTCGTCTAGTAGTGACGGGGCGCTTCGCGCTTGATGCCGAGCCCCATGTCCATCGGCGCGTCCTGCAACAGTTCCATCGAGTGCCGCTTCTGTTGCTCGGGGTCGTCGCGGGTCTGCGTGGGCAAATTCTCGGCCGTGCCATCGGCCTTGGATACTCTTTTCTCGAAGGCCGCCGCGGGCTTGAAGAACATGTGCGCGAACTTCGACCAGGGCACTCCGCCGAACAGCACGGTCGCGGCGATGATGTACAGGCCGAACAGCACGCCCGTCCCGCCACCGGCGACCGCCCAGATCAGGCCGAGCGTGGCACTCGCCAGCAACGACAGGATGAACAGGTCGGCGCGCACCACGCGGAACGGCGAGTGGCCTTCGGCGGCGACATCGACGCGGATGAAGAACCAGAACCAGTAGCCGCCCACGCAAACCATCAGCGCGCCGACCCACCAGGCAAACGACACCAGACCGGGCGTTGGCGTCGCGGGGGACGGGTAGGCGAACACCATGGCGACGGTGGCGACCACATGGACGATGAGGCCATACATGGTCAGCAGATGCGCGACCCGCCGGCGCGGGTTGCAGAACTCTCCGGAGGTCAGCACGTCGACCGCGACGGTCTGAATGGCGATCGACGCCAGCTCGCCGCCGCCGAGCTGCTTCGAACCTTTCTTTTTCGATTTTCGCCAGTTGGCGAAGAAGTACTTCGCGCTGCCCTTGTGCAAGACGTCGATCAGCGTCCCCGCCACGACCAGGAGGACCATGACGATGACGTAGCCCTGCATGACGGCAGGCGAGATGAACGCCGACAGCGCGGCAAACGGATTGCTGGTGAACATTGCAGGTTTCCTCCCCGGGCTCGCACGCATTCTACGGGCAGCGTGTGCGCGCTCGCCTACAGGTTCACTATGCGCCTATAGAGACGTTGAATGCGCATGGCCGAGCTCGCGAAGCTCGAAGCGCATCGCCGCGAGGTCGGCCAGTGCCCAGGTCGCGGGTGCCGCGAGACCGGCCACCGTGCCGGGATTGACGAGCCACGACTCCGTGTCCTGAACGGTCCTTACCTTGCGCGCCTCGAACTTGTGCGAATGGCCGCAGCAGACCAGGTCCCAGTGCCCGGTGCATGCCATGGCGTAGCCATAGTCGTCGTAGTGCACCACGAACACGCGCCGCCCGCCGAGCTCGAGGCGCGCGTCCGCGCCGTGATACTGGAGCAGGCCGCCGCTCGCGCGCGACTGCCGATGCAGGGCCTGCGTGTCGCCGACGTTGTTGCCGTGGATCAGGTGCATCGGCAGTCCATGCGCCAGGGCGGGCTTCACCGTCTGCGCGCCGATGAGATCACCGCAGTGAATCACTGCCTCGGCGCCGGCCTCCTTGGCTTCGCGCACCGCCTCCGCGAGCGCGCCCGCGCGGTCATGGCTGTCGGAGACGATGCAGACCTTCATCGGTGCCTCGAGCGCACGTGTCAGCGCGCCGAGTGCCCGGTCAGCTTGACCTCGACCTTCTCGTCCGCGGCTAGGCTCGCGTAATACTCGCGCAAGATCTCGAGCACTTCCGGTCGGGAGAATTCCGCCGGCACGGGCGAGCCTTCCGAGAGCCACTTCCGCAGCTTCGTACCCGACACCAGCAGCCGGTCCTTTTCCTCGTGCGGGCACGTGCGTGCCGATGCCATGCCGCCGCACTGATAGCACCAGAACGTCCAGTCGATCTTGAGCGGCTGGGTCTCGAGTGCCCCGGGCGGAATCTCGTCGAAGATCCGGTGCGCGTCGAATGGGCCGTAGTAGCTCCCGACTCCGGCGTGGTCGCGTCCGACGATCAGGTGCGAGCACCCGTAGTTCTGGCGAAAGAGCGCATGCAGCAGCGCCTCGCGCGGCCCGGCATAGCGCATGTCGAGCGGATAGCCCGCCTGCACGACGGTCTGCGGAACGAAGTAGCGCTCGATGAGGGTCGCGATCGCGCGCGTGCGCACGTCCGCGGGAATGTCGCCGGGCTTCAATGCGCCGAGCAGCGAGTGAACGAGCACCCCGTCGCAGACCTCGATCGCCACTTTCGCGAGGTACTCGTGGGAACGATGCATCGGGTTGCGCGTCTGGAACGCGGCGACCCGCGACCAGCCAAGCGATTCGAAGAGCGTGCGCGTCTCGCTCGGCGTCATGAAGAGCGCGCCGTACTTCTCGGGGAATCCGCCGGTCGAGAGAACCTTGACGGGCCCGGCGAGGTTCACCTCGCCCTGCTCGAGCACCATCTTCACGCCCGGGTGCTCGGGATCGGTGGTCTTGAAGACCATCATGCACTCGTGGCTGCGGTCGATCGCGTATTTCTCCGTCACGCGCATCGTCGCGAGAATCGTGTCGTCTTCGGGGTCGGCGAGCGCGACCTCGGCCCCGGTAGGGATCGCGTCGGCGGTGGCCTTGTCGGTCGACAAGGTGATCGGAATCGGCCAGAACAGGCCGCTCGCGAGCTTCATGCCGTCGCACACGCGCTCCCAGTCGCCATGCGTCATGAAGCCGTCAAGCGGCGTGAAGCCGCCGATGCCGAGCATGATGAGGTCGCCCTTCTCGCGCGAGGTGATGCCCACTCGCGGCAGCCCCCGCGAACGCAACAGCTCCTCGCCACGGGCGGCGCCTTCGAGCAACAGCGGCTTGAGTGCGCCCCCGCCGTGGGGGCTGACCAGACCCGGCAAAGTCCCTCCAGAATCTTGCGCGCGGAGTCTCCGTCCGAAATACCGGTCCGACGCTTCCGCGAAGACACTACCTCGAAGACTACCGCGAAGATGATCTTCGATGGCGCCGCACACGCGGCGGTACCGGACGGCTCCGCCCGGCGGCCTCCCGATTCTGAAGGTTACGCGATCAGGCGCCCAAGCTGGTTATTTTGATCGATCGATAAGCACCCCTGTTTCAAATCAGGAAATCGGTCACGAGCCGGCGCTTGCTGCGCGCCCAACCCAGGGGACGCACCCCCTTGGCCGTAACCCCTTGGTAGTAAACTTGCGCGGTTGTTCTCCGCCGCGAGGGGTCATGGACCAGGCAGCCTTCAAAGCCGATACACGCTACACGCTCACTTGGAAGGACGCGACCGGCAGGGAGCGTCCGCTGAACGTCTACGCGTACCGCGTCTACGAGAAGTTCATGGTCGTCCGGGAAACCTCCGGTCCGGGGCTGGTGCGCAAGATCGCTTTCGACGACGTGCTGAAGATCGTCCACGAAAAGCCCGTCGCGCCGGAGGCCCGCTACTTCCTGCCGGCTGCCGTTCTCGACGAAAAGAACTGGCGCGATCGCGCAGTGATGCAGCACTACGCTTCGGCGCCAGGTCTGGGTAAGTAGCGCGACGTGAGCGAAAACGACCAGCCCGGAGGCGGCGCGCCGCTGCGCTGGCTGGTGCTCGTCTCGGTGTTTCCCGTCGAGGACCCCGCGGGGCGCATGCGGCTGCTGCGCACGCTCGAGGGCCTGGGATGCGCGGTGATGCGCGAAGGTGTGTTCTTGCTGCCCGACACCCCGGGTAACCGGGCCAGCTTCCAGCGGCTGGCCGATCACATTTCGCGCGCCAAGGGCGACGCGTGGATGTTCCCGGTCAACGTGGAGAGCGCCCAGCAGGCGAAGCAGTTCCGCGCGATGTTCGATCGGAGCGGACGTTACGCCGAGCTCATCAAGACCATCGAGGGGCTCAAGGCCGGATTCGGCGTGTCCGATCCCACTGCGCTCTCACAGGTGCTCACCAAGCAGCGCCGCGAGTTCGAAACGATCAGCGTGCTCGATTTCTTCGTATCACCGCTCCGGCAACGCGCCGAACGGGCGCTGACCGAGATGGAGGAGTCGGTCCGCAAGCTGATGTTCCCGGGCAACGGCAACGGCGACGAGGCGGGCGCCGGCAAGCCCCCCACGAGATCGAAGAAGCAGTACTTCCGGCGCGCCTGGGCAACGCGGACCCCGCTCTTCGTCGATCGGCTCGCGAGCGCCTGGCTGATTCGCCGATTCATCGATCCTGAGGCGACGCTGCTGTGGCTCGACAAGCGGCAGGCCTGCCCGGCCACGGCCGTCGGATTCGGGTTTGAAGGCGCATCCTTCGCCAATTCCAGCACGCGCGTCACCTACGAGGAGTTGCTTGCGGCCTTCCGCCTCGATCGGAACGCGGGGCTCGTCAAGATCGGCAAGCTCGTGCACGCGCTCGACGCGGGCAACCGACAGGTGCCGGAGGCCGCGGGCGTCGAGACACTGTTGGCCGGTGCGCGCCACCGCGCCACCAACGAGGACGAGCTGCTGCGCGAGAGCGAGCGCACGTTCGACCTGCTCTACGAGGCGTATTACGAGCTGCCGCAGGTCGCCAAGGGCAAGGAGTGAGCCGGGGCGTTCAGCGACGACGCCTGAGCTCGCTGTCGTAGCGGCCCTGCAACTCGCGCAGGCGAGCGTCGACCGCTGAGAGCACGTAGAAGTCCGCGTCCCCCGCCTTCTGGGCCAGCCGCAGTTGCTCGATCGCGGCGGGAAGACTGCCTTTCAGGAGATACATCTCGGCGAGCGCGCGATGCTGATCGGCCCGCTTGCCGAGCTGTGAATACGCACGGGCCTGCATCTCGTAGAGTCTCGGATCGTCCGGGGCCTCCTTGGCCAGCTTGATCAGCAGGTCCAGTGATTCCCGCGCCCGCTTCACCGACAGCAGCGCATCAGCATAGTCGTACGCAACGCCCATGCTTTCCGGATACTTGGCACGCGCCGCGGTCAGAATCTCGATCGCGCCGGCCCGATCGCCCTCCGCGAGCTTGACGCGCGCAGCGAGCGTCTCGAGCAT
>JBAVOG010000675.1:0-13093 GCA_049691875.1 Burkholderiales bacterium
GACCTACGCGGCGGCGGGGCAATGCCTGCTCGATCAGAACGACGTGAAACAGGCCACCGAATATTTCGAGCGCGCCCTGCGGCTCGATCCAAACAATACCAGTGCCATGCTGCCGTTCGCGGACGCACTGTACAAGCGCGGACAGTTCGAGGAGGCGCGCGAGCTCGTCGAGCGCTACAACCGCAGCTCGCCGCCGAGCGCCGAGGCCCTGTGGCTTGCGGTGCGGATCGAGCGCAAACTCGGAAACCGTACCGCCGAGAGCAGCTACGCGGCGCAGCTGCGTCTGCGCTTTCCGAAATCGGCCGAGTATCAATCGCTGCAGCGCGGGGAATTCAATTGAGCGAGATGCAGACCGACGCCCTCGCGCCCGAGAATGCCACCCCGGGGCGGATCCTTGCCGCCGCGCGGACCGAGCGCGGCATGTCGATCTCGGAGGTCGCGCAAAGGCTCAAATTCTCGATTCGCCACGTCGAAGCGCTCGAAGCGGATCGATACGATGCGCTTCCCAGCGGGCCATTCGCGCGCGGAATGATACGTGTCTATGCCAAGCTGCTCGGCGTGGATGCCACGCGACTGCTCGAGGAGCTTCCCCGCCCCGGCACCAGCGGCGAACCGGCGATGCAGCCGCGGGACATGAGCGTTCCGTTCCCGCAGGACGGGCGCCCGGGGTCGCGGGTCTACCTACTGCTCTCGATGCTCATCATCGTCGCCGTGACAGTCGTGCTGGCCGAGTGGTTCATTCGCAGCCAGCGTGCATCGTCGCAAGACGCCGCGCTTCCCGCGCCGACAGGCGAGACCGTCGCGAAAGTGGAGGCGTCGCCGGAACCGGTGCCCGCGACTGCGGAGGAAACCGGGAAAGCGCTGAACTCGACGACGCAAGACGCGGGGCGGTCGACGGAGACGACGTTCGTTCCGCCTGCGACCGCTTCGGTCCCGTCCGTGGGCACGCGCGCGGGCGCACCGACTCCTCCTGTCCAGGCGACCGCAGGGCCTTCCGCCGAGCGCGCGGCCACCGCGATGGAGGCTCGACAATCGGATTCCGCGCCGGCGTCCGAGCCGCTTCCCCCGGGACGATCGCGTCTGACGTTCACGTTCGAAATCGAATCGTGGGTCGAGGTCACGGACGCAAGCGGGAAGATCATCCTTTCCGGACTCAATTCCCCCGACACCAAACGGACGCTCGTCGGAACGGGACCTTTCACCCTGGTGATCGGGAACGCGAGCGGCGTGCGGCTCACGCACGACGGCAAGCCAGTGGATCTCGTGCCGCACCGGACGTCGGACGTCGCGCGTCTGACGCTGGAGTAGAAGCCGGTCATGCCGTACGCCATGCGAAGAGAATCGCGGCAGGTTCGCGTCGGGGGCGTGCGCGTGGGTGGCGATGCGCCGATCGTCGTGCAATCGATGACCAACACGGACACGGCGAACGTCGCTGCAACGGTGCGGCAGATCAGCGAGCTCGCGCGCGCCGGCTCCGAGCTGGTACGGGTGACCGTGGATACGGCCGAGGCTGCCGCCTCCGTCGCGCCCATTCGCGCCGGGCTCGATGCCATGGGGTGCGACGTTCCGCTGGTGGGCGATTTCCACTTCAACGGCCACAAGCTGCTCGCCGAATTCCCGGCGTGTGCGCGGGCGCTCGACAAGTACCGCATCAACCCCGGCAATGTGGGGCGCGGAGCGAAGCGCGACGAACAGTTCGCGACCATGGTTGCGACGGCATGCCGCTACGGAAAACCGATCCGCATCGGCGTGAACTGGGGCAGTCTCGATCAGGAGCTGCTGGCGCGCATGATGGACGAGAACGCGCGCCGCCCCGATCCGCTTGCCGCCGAGGCGGTCATGCGCGAAGCGTTGATCGTCTCTGGCCTGGAGAGCGCGGCGCGCGCCGAGGCCCTCGGACTTCCCGGCGATCGCATCGTGCTCTCGTGCAAGGTGAGCGGCGTGCAGGACCTGATCGCGGTCTATCGCGAGCTTGCGCGGCGCTGCGACTACCCGCTGCACCTCGGTCTCACCGAGGCGGGAATGGGGTCCAAGGGCATCGTCGCGTCGACGGCTGCGATGGGGGTGCTGCTCCAGGAAGGGATCGGCGACACGATTCGAGTGTCGCTCACCCCGGAGCCGGGCGGCGACCGGACCACCGAGGTGACGGTCGCGCAGGAGCTCCTGCAGACGATGGGATTGCGATCGTTTGCCCCGATGGTGACGGCCTGTCCGGGCTGCGGGCGCACTACCAGCACCACTTTTCAGGCGCTCGCTGCCCGCATTCAGAACTTCCTGCGCGAGCAGATGCCGCGCTGGCGCGCGCAATACCCGGGCGTCGAAGACATGCACGTCGCCGTGATGGGATGCGTGGTCAATGGCCCCGGCGAATCCAAGCTCGCGAACATCGGGATCAGCCTGCCTGGATCCGGCGAGCGGCCGGTCGCACCGGTCTACGTGGACGGCGCGAAGACCGTCACGCTGAAGGGCGAGACGATCGCGCAGGATTTTCAACGCATCGTCGAGGAGTATGTGCACGCAACGTACGGCGTCGGGGCAGGCGCGCGGCGCGCCTCCGACCCGGCGACCAGCGACACGGCCACTCCGAACAAGGCCGCAGTCTGAGCGGCCACCGCACTCACCCATGACACAGACCCTGCAAGCGGTCCGCGGGATGAACGACGTCCTGCCGGACCAGGCCGAACTCTGGGAACGCTTCGAGGAAACCGTTCGCGACTGGCTGGCGGCGTACGGCTATCGGAACATCCGCACGCCGCTGCTCGAGCACACCGCGCTCTTCCGCCGTGCCATCGGCGAGGCGACCGATATCGTCGAAAAGGAGATGTACAGCTTCGTCGACGAGCTCAACGGCGAGCATCTCACCCTGCGACCCGAGGCGACCGCGTCGGTCGTGCGCGCCGTGGTCGAGCATTCACTGCTTTACAACGGGCCGCAGCGACTCTGGTACACGGGGCCGATGTACCGGCACGAGCGCCCGCAAAAGGGCCGTTATCGGCAGTTCCACCAAGTCGGCGCCGAGGCGCTCGGCTACCCGGGTCCCGACGTCGACGGCGAGCTGCTGCTCATGTGCGCGCGGCTCTGGGACGATCTCGGGCTGGACGGCATCCGGCTCCACATCAATTCGCTCGGGAGCGCCGCGGAGCGCGCCGCGCATCGTGCCGCCCTGGTCGCCTATCTTGAGTCGCGCGCCGGCGAGCTGGACGAGGACGCGCGACGCCGCCTGCACACGAATCCGTTGCGCGTCCTGGACAGCAAGAATCCAGCCATGCAATCGATCAATGCCGGCGCGCCCCGGCTGCTCGATTTCCTGGGCGCCGATTCGGGCAGGCACTTCGAGGGTGTCCAGGCCATCCTCAAGGACGCGGCGATCCCCTACACGATCGACGCGCGCCTCGTGCGCGGGCTCGACTACTACAATCTGACGGTCTTCGAGTGGATCACGGACAAGCTCGGCGCGCAGGGCACGGTGTGCGGCGGTGGGCGTTACGACGGCCTGATCGAGCAGATCGGCGGCAAGCCTGCGCCCGCTGCCGGATTCGCGATGGGCGTCGAGCGGCTCATCGCGCTCATGGCCGACGCCGGCGACGCGTCGGACGGAAGCGGCGCTCCGGTGGACGTCTATCTCGTGAACCAGGGCGAGGCAGCCGCACGATCGGCATTTCGTGCCGCGGAAATGCTGCGCAATCGAGGCTTCGCGGTGATCCAGCACTGCGGCGAAGCAAGCTTCAAGTCCCAGATGAAACGCGCCGACGCGAGCGGTGCGGCGGTCGCGGTGATCATCGGCGACGAGGAGGCCGCCGCCGGCGCGGCGAGCGTCAAGCCGTTGCGCGAGGAGCGCGCCCAGTTTCGCGTCGCGCTCGAACAGATTTCGGACGCAGTGTCGGACCTGCTTTACGGAGAGGAATCAGCGTGAGCACCTACGATCTCGAAGAGCAGGAACAGATCGCCGCACTCAAGGGGTGGTGGAGGCAATACGGAAACCTGGTGATCGCCGCGGTGGTGGCGGCCGCCCTGGCCGTGTCGGGTGTGTTCGGCTGGCGCGCTTATCAGGCGTCGCAGGCCAGCCGGGCCAGCGCCATCTACGCCGAGCTTCGCAAGGCCGCAGGGACGCGCGACGTCAAGCAGGTCCGCGATCTCGCCGGCGCGATCCTCGAGCAGTTCCCGGGCTCCGCCTACGCGCCCCTGGCGGCTTTCGTCTCCGCCAAGGCGCACTTCGAGAGCGGGGACCTGAAGACGGCGCGCGCGCAGCTCGAATGGGTGATCGAGCGCGCGAGCGACCCCGAGTATCAGTCGATTGCGCGCTTGCGTCTCGCGAACGTCCTGTTGGACGACAAGGACTACGGCGGGGCACTGAAGGTACTCGACGGCAAGCCCGCGCCCTCGTTCGAGGGACAGTTCGCAGAAGCGCGCGGCGACGTCTACGCGCTGGAGGGCAAGCCGAGCGATGCGCGGGCGGCCTACCAGTCGGCGCTCGAGAAGACCCGACCGCGCGACGCCGCGGCGCGCGAGCTCCTGCAACTCAAGCTCGATTCGCTCGGGGAAAGCAAGTGAGACGCAGCCTCGCCCTGCTTGCCGCAATCGCTCTGCTCGCGCTTGGCGGCTGCTCGGGCTTCAGCTGGAATCCGTTCGACTGGTTCGACTCCGGGCCCCGGCATCCGCCGGTGCCACTTGAGCCGATTGCGAATCCCATTCCCGTTCGCACGCTCTGGCGGGCAAGCATCGGTGCCGCGGATCGTGCCGTTTTCGTGCCGGCGGTCGCGAACGGAAGCGTATTCGTCGCCGGCTCGGACGGGTCGGTCGCGCGACTGGACGAGTCGACCGGCGAGCAGGCCTGGCGGGTCGATGTCGGCAGCCGATTGTCCGGCGGTGTCGGAAGCGATGGCGCGCTGGTCACGGTCGGTTCGCCGGAGGGCGAGGTATTCGTGCTGGAGGCGAACGGGCAGATTCGATGGAAGGCGCGTGTCTCGAGCGAAGTGCTTGCGGCCCCGGAAATCGCCGGCGACATCGTGGTCGTCCGGAGCGCCGACAGCCGGATATTCGCATTCGATTCTCGGGATGGTCGGCGGCGCTGGGTCTATCAGCGCGCCACGCCATCGCTGTCGGTTCGCACCCCGGCTGGCACCGTGCTGCGCGCCCAGTACGTGTTCGCGGGATTTCCGGGCGGCAAGCTGGTCGCGCTGACCCAGTCGAACGGTGGGCTGCGTTGGGAAGGCACCGTCTCGCTCCCGCGCGGGACAACCGAGCTCGAACGAATGAGCGACGTCACCGGCTTGCCATGGATCGGCGACGGCCAAGCGTGCGCGGCGGCCCACCAGGGACGCGCCGCGTGCTTCGACCTGGCCAATGGAAACATGCTCTGGGCCAGGCCGGTATCGTCGAGCGCCGGAATTGCGGTCGACAACCGGTATGTGTACGTGAGCGAGGACGCCGGTGCGGTGTCGGCACTCGCCCGCAGCGGTGGCACGAGCCTGTGGCGCCAAAACAAGCTGGGGTACCGGAGCTTGTCGGCGCCGCTAGTGGTGGGCAGCGATGTCGTCGTGGGCGACGTCGAAGGCTACGTGCACATCCTCTCGGCCGCCACGGGTGCGTTCGTTGGCCGCATCCCGACCGACGGGAGCCCGATAGCCGCCCCGCCGGTGCGCATCGCGAACGGATTTGTCGTGCAGACCAGAAAAGGCGGGATCTACGCCTTCGCAATTCGTTGACGCATCGTCGACTGCAGGGCGGCCGCTCTACTTGAAACCCACCATCGTTCTCGTCGGGCGCCCGAACGTGGGCAAGTCCACGCTTTTCAATCGGCTGACCCGCACGCGCGATGCCATCGTGGCCGATTTTCCCGGGCTGACCCGGGATCGGCACTACGGCGAGGGTCGCCTCGGCGATCGATCGTTCATCGTGGTCGACACGGGCGGACTCGAGCCGGTCGCGAAGGAAGGCATCTTCGCGGAGATGGCGAAACAGGCCCTCGCCGCGCTGGCGGAGGCCGACGTGGCGATCTTCATCATGGACGGCCGGGCTGGCCTCACGCCGCAGGATCGGCGAATCGCCGAGCAATTGCGCGCCTCGCACGCGCGGGTGGTGCTCGCGGTGAACAAAGTGGAGGGAATGAATCCCGATATCGCGGTGGCCGAGTTCCACGAGTTCGGTCTGGGTGCGCCGCACGCCATATCGGCCGCGCACGGCGAAGGCATCGGGGCGTTGCTCGAGGCTGCGCTGGCGGAGGTGCCAGACCAGGACGCGAGCCAGTTGAGTGCGGAGGACGAGGCGGACGAGGAAGGCGGAGGCGTCCCACGCATCGCGATCGTCGGCCGGCCGAACGTGGGCAAGTCCACTCTGATCAATGCGTTGCTCGGCGAAGAGCGGATGATTGCCTTCGACGAGCCCGGCACCACGCGCGATCCGATCCGGGTGCGATTTCGGCGCGGCGATCGCGATTTCGTGCTGATCGACACGGCCGGGCTGCGCCGTCGCGGCCGGGTCTTCGAGACCGTCGAGAAATTCTCCGTGATCAAGACACTCCAGGCGATCGACTCGGCGAACGTCATCGTCCTGTTGCTCGACGCGGGACAGAGCATTGCCGACCAGGATGCGCACATCGCGAGCTACATCGTCGAGCGCGGCCGTGCGGTCGTGGTTGCCGTAAACAAATGGGACGAGGTGGACGACTACGGCCGGGAACAGGCGAGGCGGCAGTTGCGCGATCGACTCGGCTTCATGCAGTTCGCCCGGACGCACTTCATTTCCGCACTCCGCGGGCAGGGACTCACCGCGCTGCTCAATTCGGTGAGCGACGCCTATGCGGCGGCATACGCCAAGCTGTCCACGCCACGGCTGACGCGCACCCTGATCCAGGCGGTGGCCAAACAGCTCCCGCCGCGATCCGGGGCGTTGCGGCCGAAGCTCCGCTACGCGCACCAGGGTGGGAAGAACCCGCCGGTGATCGTCATCCACGGCAACAGCCTGGGCGCCATCGCACCGGGCTACCGGCGGTATCTGGAAGGGACCTTTCGGGCCGCGTTCGGGCTGGAGGGGACCCCGCTGCGGATCGAATTCCGCACCGGGCGGAACCCTTTTGCGGCACGGGGCTCAAACCGGCGATAATGGCATCGGCATGCGAAATGAATTACATTAACATTTCAAAAACCTCGCTTTGGAGCGGCCATGAGCAACAAAGGGCAACTTTTACAAGACCCGTTCCTGAACACGCTTCGCAAGGAGCACATTCCGGTATCCATCTACTTGGTCAACGGCATCAAGCTCCAGGGACAAATCGAATCGTTCGATCAGTACGTGGTGCTGCTCAAGAACACCGTCACCCAGATGGTCTACAAGCACGCCATCTCCACGGTCGTTCCGTCGCGGCCGGTCAACCTCAACCTCGCCGAGGGCGGCGACAGTTGATAGTCGGGCTCGGGTAGACCGCGCGCGGAATGTTTGAACGCCCCGCACGCGGCGAGACCGCGGTTCTGGTCGCGCTCGACCTTGGGGCCGCGGATTACGCCGAGAGCCTCCAAGAGCTGGCACTCCTCGCGGCAAGCGCGGGTGCCCGGGTGCTCGCCGTCATCAAGGGGCGGCGCAGCCGACCCGATTCGGCAACCTTCGCAGGGTCGGGAAAGGTCCAGGAGATCGCCGCCGCACTGGCCGAGACCGGTGCGGACCTCGCGATCTTCAACCATGAGCTCTCTCCGGCGCAGCAGCGCAACCTCGAGCGCGCGCTCGAGCATCGCGTGGTCGACCGGACGAGCCTGATCCTGGACATCTTTGCCCAGCGCGCGCGCACGAGCGAGGGCAAGGTGCAAGTCGAGCTTGCACAGCTGCAGCATCTCGCCACGCGGCTGGTGCGCGGCTGGACCCACCTCGAGCGCCAGAAGGGCGGCATCGGGTTGCGAGGTCCCGGCGAGACGCAGCTCGAGACCGACCGGCGCCTGATCGGCACCCGCGTGAAGACGCTGAAAGGAAAGCTCGCGACCCTACAACGACGCCGTGACGTCCAGCGTCGAGCCCGCGTGCGTGCACAGGTGCTGAGCGTGTCGCTCGTCGGCTACACGAACGCCGGTAAATCCACGCTTTTCAACGCGCTGACCCATGCGGGTGCGCTGGCGGCCGACCAGCTGTTCGCGACCCTCGATACGACGACGCGGCGTCTCTATCTGCCCGACGCCGGCAACGTGACCATCTCCGATACGGTGGGTTTCATTCGCGGGCTCCCGCACAGCCTCGTCGCGGCGTTTCGCGCGACGCTCGAGGAGACCATCCACGCCGACCTGCTTGTCCACGTCGTGGACGCGTCCAGCGTCGTGCGCGACGTGCAAATCGCCGAGGTGAACAAGGTGCTCACGGAGATCGGAGCCGACCGTGTTCCGCAGATCCTCGCCTGGAACAAGCTCGACCTCACCGGTATTCCACCCGGGGTGGATCGCGACGAGTATGGTAAGATCCAGCGGGTTCGCCTGAGCGCCAAGACGGGCGAAGGCATCGAGTTTCTGCGGCAGGCCCTCGTCGAGGTGGTTGCCGCAAACACCGCCGCCAGGGCTGCGTCGAGAGCTGCGTCCGAAACCGCGCCGGAAGTCGCTTCAACCTCCTCACCGCAATCCGAACAATCCGAATCCAGCGAGCGCGAGTCAATCAGGGACAGGTATGTCGCTTAACGATCCCCAGTGGGGGCGCAAGGGTAATGGCTCGGGCGGCAATCAGGGCCCGCCCGACCTCGACGAACTCTGGCGCAGCTTCAACCAGCGCCTGAACGGCCTGTTCGGACGGCGCGGTGGCGGCGGCGCGCCGGGCGGCGGTCAGCCAACCAGGCTTCAGCTCGGGGGCGGCGCAGGGCTGATCGTCATCCTGATCATCGTCGTGTGGCTGGCGAGCGGCTTCTACATCGTGGACGAGAGTCAGCGGAGCGTCGTCTTCACCTTCGGCAGGTATTCCGAGACAACCGGCCCCGGCTTGCGCTGGCGCGTCCCCTATCCCGTGCAGAGCAACGAGATCGTCAATCTGACCGGAATCCGGACGTTCGAGATCGGTTACCGGAACACCGTCAAGACGAAGGTGTTGCGCGAGGCGCTGATGCTGACGGACGACGAGAACATCGTCGACATCCAGTTCGCCGTGCAATGGAATCTCAAGGATCCGGAAGACTATCTGTTGAACGTCAGGCGGCCGGACGAAGCGGTGCTGCAGGTCTCCGAGGCCGCATTTCGCGAGGTGGTCGGCAAGTCGAGCATGGATTTCGTGCTCTACGAGGGGCGCGAACAGATCGCCGCGAATGCGCACAAGCTGATCCAGGAGATCCTGGACCGGTACGGCACCGGCGTGAACATCAGCGCCGTCGTCATGCAGAATGCGCAGCCGCCCGAACAGGTGCAGGCAGCGTTCGACGACGCCGTGAAGGCCAAGCAGGACCTCGAGCGCCAGAAGAACGAGGGGCAGGCCTACTACAACGACGTCGTGCCCAAGGCGCGCGGCTCGGCCGCGCGGCTGACCGAGGAGGCGAACGGGTACCGGCAGCGCATCGTCGCAAACGCGGAGGGCGAGTCGTCACGGTTTCGGCAGGTGCTGGACGCATACTCGAAGGCACCCCAGGTGACGCGCGAGCGGCTCTACCTGGACACCGTGCAGGACGTCTTGACCAGCACGAGCAAGGTCATGATCGATGCCCGTTCGGGAGGGAACGTCCTCTTCCTGCCGCTCGACAAGATGATGCAGATGTCGGCCGGGGCAGTGGCGCCCGACGCCGGCGCTCCGGGCGCTCCGCGTGCCGATATGCCCTCGACGTTCGATCCGACCGCCAGGACGCGTGACGGCCTGCGCAGTCGCGACCGGGAGGCCCGGCCATGAAGATGGGGTTCGGCGCACTGCTCGCGATCATTCTCGCGCTGATCGTGGTCGCGTCCATGTCGCTGTTCACGGTGGACCAGCGCGAGCGCGCGATCGTGTTTCGGCTGGGCGAGATCACGGAGATCATAGATCAGCCCGGGCTGCACGTGAAGTGGCCGCTGATCCAGAACGTCAGATTCTTCGATAAACGCATCCTCACGCTCGATACGCCCGATGCCGAGCGATTCATCACGTCGGAAAAGAAGAACGTCCTGGTCGACTCGTTCCTGATGTGGCGCATCAACGACGTGCGGCAGTACTACATCAGCGTGCGCGGCGACGAGACTCTCGCGCAGACGCGGCTCCAGCAGCGGGTGAACGCGGCGCTGCGGGAGGAGTTCGGAAAGCGCACCGTGCACGACGTGGTCTCGGGCGAGCGAGACTTGATCATGAAGGTCGTGCGCGACAAGGTGGACGAGGATGCCAAGGAGATCGGTGTCGCGATCGTGGACGTCAGGCTCAAGCGCGTCGAGCTCCCGCAGGAAGTGAGCGAGTCCGTGTATCGACGCATGGAAGCCGAGCGCCGGGCGGTGGCTGCGGAGCTCCGCTCGCAGGGCTTCTCAGAGGCCGAAAAGATTCGCGCGGAGGCCGATCGCGAGCGCGAGGTCATCGTCGCCGAAGCATACCGCGACGCCCAGCGCGTGAAGGGCGAGGGCGATGCCCGGGCGACCGCGGTGTATGCGAGAGCCTACGGCGAGAATCCCGAGTTCTATGCGTTCTATCGCAGCCTCGAGGCCTACCGCGCGAGCTTCCGGAGTCGAAGCGACGTGCTTGTCCTTGATCCGTCGTCCGACTTCTTTAGGTATCTGAAGAGCCCCAACGGCGCGAAGAGCGGCTCCACGAAGTAATGTGGACGGTCTTTCTCATGGCCTTGGCGCTGATGATGGTGCTGGAGGGGCTGTTCCCGTTCTTTGCTCCGGCCCTGTGGCGCGACACCTTTCGCCGCATACTGCAGCACTCGGACGGGCAGATCAGGTTCTTCGGGCTCGCGTTGATGCTCGTGGGTGTCGTTCTGCTCCTGCTGGTTGGGTAGGTTGAGGCGCGTCGATGGCCATGCGTACGTGGCTGCTCCCTGAATACGTCGAAGACATCCTTCCGCCGGAAGCGGTCGCGATCGAGCGCCTGCGCGGCCGGCTGCTCGAGCTCTTCAGGGTGCACGGCTACGAGCTCGTGATTCCGCCGATGCTCGAGTACATCGAATCGCTGCTCACCGGGACCGGGCACGACCTCAACCTGCGCACGTTCAAGCTCATCGACCAGCTCTCGGGGCGCACCATGGGTCTGCGCGCGGACATGACGCCCCAGGTTGCGCGCATCGACGCGCACCTGCTCAACCGCGCAGGCGTCGCGCGGCTCTGCTATTGCGGAACCGTCCTGCACACGCGACCGCGCGGGCTGCTGGCCACGCGCGAGCCCTTGCAGATCGGCGCCGAGATCTACGGGCACGGTGGGATCGAGAGTGACCTCGAGATTCAACGGCTGCTCCGCACTGCGCTCGGCGCGTGCGGCCTCGCCGACGTGAGCCTGGACGTCGGGCACGTCGGGGTGTTCCGTGCGATCGCGCGTCGCGCCGAAGTCGGTCCCGCGCTCGAGGGCGAGTTGCTCGAAGTCCTGAACGCCAAGGACCGACCGGGGCTCGCTGCCCTGACAGAAGGCCTCGTGCCGGTCAATCGCGACGCCTTGCGACTGTTGCCCGAGCTCTATGGCGGCCCGGAGGCGCTCGTGCGCGCACGGTCGGGCCTTCCCGACTGGCAGGAGATCGGGGAAGCGCTCGACGGTCTGGACGCATTGCTCGCCGACAACGGGATGACGATGACCGTGGACCTCGCCGACCTGCGGGGTTATCACTACCACAGCGGCGTCGTGTTTGCCGCATACGCCGCGGGCCTGCGCAACGCGGTGGCGCTCGGTGGGCGTTACGATGAAGTCGGCAAGGCGTTCGGTCGTGCCCGGCCGGCAACCGGATTCTCGATGGACCTGCGCGAGGTGGCGCGTGCAGCGCCATACGAGCCAAGACAGGGCGCAATCCTGGCCCCCTACGCCGACGACGCTGCCCTTGCCGAGCGGATCGCCGAGCTTCGCGCGGGAGGCGAAGTCGTGATCGTGGATTTGCCAGGGCACGACGGGGCGCAGGAAGAGGTTGGTTGCGAGCGCCGGCTCGTGCGGCGCGGGACGCAATGGGTGATCGAAAAGCTGTAAGGGTGCAATGGCAAAGAACGTCGTCGTGATCGGCACCCAGTGGGGTGACGAAGGCAAGGGCAAGGTCGTCGACTGGCTGACCGACCACGCCCGGTGCGTCGTCCGCTTCCAGGGTGGTCACAATGCCGGTCACACGCTCGTCATCGGCGGGCGCAAGACCGTGCTCCACCTCATTCCGTCGGGCATCCTGCGCGACGGTGTGACCTGTTACATCGGCAACGGCGTGGTGCTCTCGCCGGAAGCCCTCATGGCGGAGATCGTCGAGCTGGAGAGCGCCGGCGTCGACGTGCGCGGTCGGGTGAAGATCTCGGAAGCCTGTCCGCTGATCCTTCCTTATCACGTGGCGATCGATGTGGCGCGCGAGACCGCGAAAGGGGCCGGGAAGATCGGCACCACCGGGCGGGGCATCGGGCCCGCGTACGAGGACAAGGTCGCGCGGCGGGCGCTGCGACTGCGCGATCTGCTCGTGCCGGACCGCTTCGAGGCGAAGCTCGTCGAGGTCCTCGACTATCACAATTTCGTGCTGACCAAGTATCTCGGCGCGCCTCCGGTGGATCCGGGCAAGGTGCGCGACGCCGCGCTAAAGCTGGCGCCCGATCTTGCCCCGATGGTGGCGGACGTGCCGCGTGCGCTCTACGAAGCCCATCGTGCCGGCCGGAGCATCCTCTTCGAGGGCGCGCAAGGGAGCCTGCTCGACATCGATCACGGCACCTACCCCTTCGTGACGTCGAGCAATTGCGTGGCGGGCGCGGCGGCGGCCGGTGCCGGAGTGGGGCCTGCGATGCTCCACTATGTGCTGGGCATCACCAAGGCATACACGACGCGCGTGGGCTCGGGCCCGTTTCCGACCGAGCTGGACGATGCGGTGGGCGAGCACCTGCGCGAGCGGGGCAATGAATTCGGCGCAACCACCGGACGACCGCGGCGCTGCGGGTGGTTCGACGGCGCCGCGCTCAAGCGCTCCATCCAGATCAACGGCGTGTCGGGGCTCTGCATCACCAAGCTCGACGTGCTCGATGGC
>JBAVOG010000676.1:0-11362 GCA_049691875.1 Burkholderiales bacterium
CGCTCGAGCCGATCGATGCGGCGCGCGGCGACCGCGACGGCGGCGCCGGATTCGGCGAGCAGGCGCGCAAATCGATCGCCAAGGCCCGACGAGGCGCCGGTGACCAGCGCGGTCTTGCCGTCCAGGCTCAGTTTCACGTGACCTCCTTCACACTCTCTTCGAGCGGACGATTATAGTGGCGCGTTGCTCGTTGCCTCTGCGCGGGCGCGCGGGCTACACTTTGCCGTCCGCGGGAGGCCGATGAGCGATCTGTTGCGTGTCTACGAGCGTGGTGTCCTGCGGGTGACACTCAACCGCCCGGACAGTCGGAATGCGCTCACGCGATCGATGTTGCGGGAGCTGCGACTCGTATTCGAGGCGCACGCCGCTCAGGAGGACCTCCGGCTGGCCATTCTCACAGGCGCCGGTTCCGTGGCGTTCTCGGCGGGGGGCGACCTGGACGACCTTGCGGCGCTCGACGCGCCCGGAGACATCGAGGCGTTCGCGCGCGACGGGCTGGCAGCGCTCGATGCGATACGCCGCTTTCCGGCGCCCACCGTCGCTGCGCTCAATGGTGTCACGCTCGGCGAAGGTGCGGAGCTCGCGCTCGCCTGCGACATGCGCGTGGCAGCGCAGGATGCGTGGATCGGCTTCGTCCACGCGCATCTGCATCTTTCCACGGTGTTCGGCGGCGGGACCGACCTCCTGCGACTGATCGGCCGGGCCCGCGCGCTGGAGCTCCTCGCCACCGCACGCCGGCTGTCGGCAAGCGAGGCACATGCGCTGGGAATCGTGAATCGCGTCGCCGCGGCTGAGGGCGGTTTCCTGGAGGACGTCGAGCACTTCGTCGCGCCGATCTTCGAGCATCAGCCGCACGTGTTGCGCGCCATCAAGTCGCTCGCGCTTGCCGATCGCCGCGGTGCGTCCGTCGCCGAGCTGCGCGAGTACGAGATCGTCTCGTTCCTCGAGACATCGACGCACCCCGCGCATCGCGCGCTGCTCGGAAAGCTGCAGGCGGAGCGGGGGTAGGACTTCGCAGGCACCCCTGTTCCAAAAGGAGGGGATAGCCGTCCCAGAGCTGCTAGACGAATTCGCGCGTGCCGCGTAATGACGGCATGCAGTGCTGCAGCCATTGCGCGGTGACTTTCTCGGTGAGTGCGTTCTGCTTGAGACGCTCCGAGAGCGACAGGAAGTCCACCCGGTCGAGCGGCTGATCCTGATTGAAGCAGGAGAAGACGTAGGAGACCTTGCCTGTCTCGGGATCACGATGCGGTTGGAGGCACTGCGCGCAAATCTCTTTCATCATGCACTGCATCGGCGAGTTGATCGAGCCGAGCGCCGCGTGATCGGGCTTGAGGTATGGGGCGAGCACTGCGTGCCGGGCGCGCGCCACCGCGGACATCATTCGATCCGAGCCGATGACGATCATGCGGTCTGCCTGGCGCATGTCGATCGGCTGCACGCCGAGGCGGCCCGATGCGTACGCTTCCATCGTCTGGACTATGTTGCCGACCGTCGCCAGGTCCTGCGGCCGGCCGGGCGCGAAGCCGGGTTCCTCGTCGCAGCACCACACGACGACGTCGGCCGCCGCTTCGATGTTGGGCACATGGTAGCGGTCGATGACTTTCTTGTATCCGGCGAAATAGAGCACTTTCGATCCGCGCGCGCGGAACGCCTGACCGATCGAGAAGAGCACGGCGTTGCCCAGCCCGCCGCCGACGAGCACCACGGTCTCGTTCGGTTCGATATGCGTCGGTGTTCCGGTCGGCCCCATGAGCACGACCGGTTCGCCGGGTTGCAGCATCGCGCAGAGATCGGAAGAGCCGCCCATCTCCAGCACGATTGTCGAGACGAGACCCTGCTCGCGGTCGACCCACGCGCCGGTGAGCGCGAGACCTTCCATCTGCATGCGCGTCGCACCGGCGCGGCCGGGCTCCTCCACGCGCGGGGCAAGCGTCTCGTAGTTCTGCAGCCGGAAAAACTGGCCCGGTTCGAAGCGACGGGCGGCAGCCGGTGCGCGCACGATCACCTCGACGATGGTCGGCGTCAACCGCCGCACGGCATGGACGATCGGCCGCAAATCGCAGTCGAGTCGCCGTACGAACTCCGTGTCGGATCCCGCATCGGCGGGCGATTGATTCGCAAGCACGCGTGAGACGACCGGATATCCCTGCTTGGTCGAGCCGAGCGCCTTCACGACGTTGCCGAAGTAGGAGGGATGCAAGTCGCCGAAGAACGAGACGAAACGTCCGTCGGGGAGCCGCGAAAGCAGCACATCCGGACGCTCCGGCTTGGAGATCGAGAACTCCGGCTTGAGAGGCGCGCCCGTCTCGTCGCAGGCGCGAAAGTACTTGCCGTCGAGCTGGAAATGCACGGCGTCCTCGCGTGCAAGGACCGTGTTCGGCTGTGTGCCTGCGGCGATGAAGACCGAGCAGGTCGGCAGGCGCAGCTCACCCTCGTCGACGCGCGTGGCGTCCGCGCCGAAGCTCTGGCGTCGGAAGCGCATGCCGCTCACCGCGCCATAGTCGTCGACCTCGATGGCGAGCGGCGTCAGCCCTTCGGCGAAATGAATGCCCTCCTCGAGCGCCTTCTCCACTTCCTCGTGGTTCAGGGTGTACGACGGACTGTCGATCAGGCGGCGACGATACGCAATCGTGGCGCCGCCCCAGTGCTGCAGCAACTCCACGATTCGAGGTGCGCGGCCTTCGGCGGTGGCCTTGCGTCGCTCGGAACGAATCGCGCGAGCATGTGAGAGGAACTCCTCCGCGATCTCGCGCTCCTCCGGCGTCCAGCGGTCGCGGATGGCATCCTCGCCGGTGGCGGCGGAGAGATCCTGAAAGCGTGCCAGGAATTTTTCCACCTGGACGACGTAGTAGGCGAGGGACTCGGTCGCAGTGTCGATGGCGGTGAGCCCACCACCGATGACCACCACCGGCAGGCGCAGCTGCATGTTGGCGATCGAGTCGCGCTTGGCCGCGCCCGTCAGCTGCAGCGCCATGAGGAAGTCCGATGCGGTGCGTACTCCGCGTGCGAGGCCGTTGGGGATGTCCAGGGTCGTGGGTTTGCCCGCCCCCATGCAGAGCGCGACGTGATCGAATCCCATCGCCATGGCGTCGTCGAGCGTCATCGTTCCGCCGAAGCGCACGCCGCCGTACATGCTGAACTCGCTGCGCCGCTCGAGGAGCAGTCGCACGAGTTTCAGGAAATTCTTGTCCCAGCGCACCGTGATGCCGTATTCGGCGACCCCGCCGAACCCTGCCATCGCGCGCGAGTCGAGCGATTCGTACATGCTCATCGCGTCGCGAATGGGCGCGAACGGAACGCGGCTTCCGTCGGCGCGCACACCGGACAGCTCCTCGGCGAGGGGCTCGATCTTGAGGCCGTCGATGCCCACGACCTGATGGCCGTCGTTCATCAGGTGATGCGCCAGGCTGAATCCGGCCGGCCCCATGCCGACCACCAGGACGCGGCGGCCCGTGCGCGCCTTGGGGAGCGGGGCGCGCACGTTCAGTGGATTCCACCGCGTGAGCAAGCCGTAGATCTCGAAACCCCACGGCAGCGCGAGCACGTCCTTGAGTGTGCGGGTCTCGGCTTGCGGAATATTGACCGGCTCCTGCTTCTGGTAGATGCAGGCTTTCATGCAGTCGTTGCAAATCCGGTGACCGGTGGCGGCGCACATCGGGTTGTCGATCACGATCGTCGCGAGCGCCGAGATTGCGAGGCCCTGAGTCTTCAGTGTGTGGAATTCGGAGATCTTCTCGTCCAGCGGACAGCCGGCAAGGGTGACACCGAACGGGCTCTTCTTGAAAGTTACCTTCTGCGGAGCGTCCGCGGAGGGCTTCTCGCGCAACCCCTTCGAGCACGAATCCTTGCCCTGTGTGTGGCACCAGATGCAATAGTTCGCGTGGTCGAGCGCGCCGACCAGATCGGTGCCCGGGTCGGTCAGCTTGAAGCCTTCGCGACGCCGGATGTGCCCGGACTTGATCCGGTGGACGCTCGTCCCCTGCAAGGACACTGTCTCGGCATGCTGGATGAGGCGGTGCGGATCGACCTTGGCGGGGGCCTTGAACAGCACGCCGCCGCGCGTGTGCTCCCGTCCCGCCTCGGTGTGCAGCGCCCAGGCGCCGTAGCGCATGGCGAGGTCGAGATCCTTCGCGTGCGCCGGCTCGTCTGCCAGCCAGCGGGTGACGTGCTGCGCGTAGGTGAGCTCGTCGAACCGACCGCCGAAGTGCCGGCGAAGCTCCCGCTCGAGCGCGGGACCGTCGAGCAGCGCGGCTTCCTCCGGCTTGACTTTGCTTGCTGAACGGCGCTGGATGAACTGCCGTTTCACCGAATAGAGCGGGGCAAGCTCTTCGTGCCGGCGCGCCAGGTCTTGCGCCGGCCGCACGATGCCAAACAGCTCGGTGACGAACTTTTCCAGATGCGGCCCAAGCGCCAGAATGAGCGCCGACTCGTCTTTCGGGGCCAGCGAATCGGGCGCGCCGCGCGCCGATTCGAGCCGGGCAAGGAGGCCCGCATCCGCGCTACCCAGCGCCGCCAGGAATGCTACGTCGATCCGCTGTAGCCCCGCGCGCCGGTAGAGGTCCTCGAAAGCGAGGCCATGGGCGAGGCGGAGCGCACTCATGCGGGTCCCGCCACGGCTACCGCTCGAGGAATTTCAGCTTGTCCTTCGCTTCCTTCCACTCGTCGGCGTCGGGCGGCGGATCCTTCTTGTCCGTGATCAGCGGCCAATTCTTGGCAAGTTCCACGTTCAGCGCGGTGAAATGCTCCTGACCGGCCGGAAGATCCTCCTCGGCGTAGATGGCGTTTACCGGGCACTCCGGGATGCATACGGCACAGTCGATGCACTCGTCGGGGTCGATGACGAGCATGTTCGGGCCTTCCTTGAAGCAGTCCACCGGGCAGACGTCGACGCAGTCTGTGTACTTGCACTTGATGCAGGAGTCGGTGACGACGTGGGTCATGACGGTTGGTTCTCGCTTGCTGTGAAGGTCGGATTATGGCGAACCCGACAGCCGCGCGTTCGCCAGAGGCAGGCGTATTGTATGTCAGTTTGTTTGGGGGACAAACAGTCAGGCAGCGTCCTCTACCGGTGCGGGGCGCGCATTGACAGGGGTTGGGCTTGTGGCATGATTTGCGGCTGTGGATATCAACCGCGGATTTCAGCCGGATGCAACCGGACTGGTGTTTCGTTTCATGAGGCGTGGAAATTCATGAGCGTCCACGGCTCGCAGGGACTCGTTCAAGCCGGATTGCGCGCGCACCAGTCGGGACAGCTCGACAAGGCGGCACAAATCTATCGCGACGTGCTCGCTCAGGACCCGGTCAACCCCGTCGCTCTCTCCAATCTGGGGTTGCTGCTGGGCGAGACCGGCCAGTTCGGTCGAGCCGAAGAGTTGCTCAATCGGTTGATCGCACGCGCGCCGCGGCACGTCGACGGTTATGCCAATCTCGCGTCGGTCCTGCACGACCAGGGGAAGTTCAACGAGGCGATCGATTGCGCCGAACGCGGCCTCAAGATCTCGCCCGACCACCGAAAGCTGCTGAATACGCTGGCTTCCAGCCTGAGCGGCGCGCAGCGGTACGAGGAGGCAGTCGCGCTCCTGACGCGCATCACGCGGGCCCATCCGCGTTACGCCAAGGGGTACCACTACCTCGGCGTCACCTACACCGTTCTCGGGCAGTGCGATCAAGCCGTCGAGGCATTCGATCAGGCCGTGCGCATCGACTCGAGGGATACCGAATCGCTGCTTGCTTCCGCGGAGTGCCTGATGATTCACGGCCGGGCCGAGCAGGCGATGGTGCGGATCGAGAATGCCCTGCAGCTGAACGCGTACGACGTCCGTGGCCTGGCGCTCAAGACGCTCGCGCTGGCGGAACTCGGCAGGCAGGATGAAGAACGGTGGCTTGCGGATCCGCAGCGGTTCGTTCATACCCTGCGGCTTTCGGACCTCGGATACGGAGCGGCCGAAGTGGGGATGCTCAATCGCGCGCTCTCCGAGTTCGCCTCGAACGAGGCCAGCATGCGGGAAGACCCGCCGGAATACGCCACGCGCAACAGCTGGCACACGACGACCAACCTGGCCGATTCTCCGAATGAAGCGATCGGGATCCTGAAGCAGTTCATCCTGTACGCATTCGGGCAGCGGAAAAAGCACCTGTCGGACGAAGACCCGGCACACCCCTTCGTGCGCACGCCGCCGGACGAGGTACTCATCGATCTGTGGGCCGTGAAGATGACTCAACGCGGCAAGATGATCCCGCACATTCACCCCGGCGGATGGCTGAGCGGCGTGTATTACGTCGACGTTCCGTCCATCGTCGACAGTCCGGACGGGGGAGAGGCGGGCTGGCTGATGGTCGGCACGCCGAGAGTCGATTTCAAGATGACGCGGCAACCGATCACCCGCGCAGTCAAGCCCGAACCGGGGATGATGGTCACCTTTCCGTCGTATTTCTGGCACGACACGGTCCCGCTCCCCGCGGACAATCAGGAGCAGCGACTGTGCCTCGCGTACGACCTGCATCCGGTCAAGAGCGAGCGGGGCAGGAACGACGGCCGCACCTCAGGCGCGAGTACCGCGCACACCGCGTAGCCGGGTTCGTATCGACCTGCCCACCGCGGCCGATCCGGCGCGGTTGATCCGTTCTTTTCATTGGGCTAGAGTGGCCGAAACGCCCCGCCTGTGGAATGTCCCGGTACGTCCGCCCGCACTCGCTCGACGAAGCGCTCCGCACCCTCTCGAGCGGGGGTTTGAACGTTCTCGCGGGCGGGACGGATTTCTACCCCGCGCGCGTTGCCGCGGGGATGGCGGAGGACATCCTCGACATCACTGCCCTCGACGAATTGCGCGGAGTGCGGGAGACCGAGCAGGGATTCAGCATTGGCGCGCTGACCACCTGGTCGGACATCGCGGTCGCAAAGCTGCCGCCGCAATTCGATTGCCTCAAGCTCGCGGCGCGCGAGATCGGCGGCGTACAGATCCAGAATTCCGCAACCGTTGGCGGCAATCTCTGCAATGCATCCCCGGCGGCGGATGGCGTACCGGCACTTCTCGCGCTGGACGCGGAAGTCGAGATTGCCCACGTGCGCGCGCGGCGCGTATTGCCGCTCGACCGGTTCATAGTCGGAAATCGCCGAACAGCGTGCGCGCCCGGCGAATTGGTCACCGCCATTCGTGTACCGCGTCGGGGTGATTCGGCGCGATCGCATTTCCTGAAGCTTGGAGCGCGCAAGTACCTCGTCATCTCCATCGCGATGGTGGCGGCGATCGTGGAACCCGATGCGCACGGGAGGATCGCGCGCTGCGCGTTCGCGGTCGGTTCCTGTTCAGCCGTGGCGCAGCGACTTACCACCCTGGAGCGGACCCTGATCGGCCAGCCGCTCGACCCCGATCTGTCGGGACGCGTTCGCGCGGAGCACCTGGCGGCGCTGGCGCCGATCACCGACGTGCGTGGGACCGCGGAATACCGCGCGGATGCGGCGCTTGCGCTTGTCCGGCGGACTCTGGCGGTGCTGGCCGGTGAGTGAACCGGTGACACCGAAGTTGAGCGCGGCGAGCGATGCGCTCGCATTTGCCGTGAACGGCGTTGCTCACCGGCTCACCGTGCACCCGGCCAGCCGGCTGAGCGATGTGCTGCGCGAGAACCTCGGACTGACCGGCACCAAGGTCGGGTGCAATGCCGGCGACTGCGGCGCCTGCACCGTGCTGATCGACGGGAGGCAGGTGTGCGCCTGCCTGACCGCGGTCGGGCAGGTCCAGGGCCGGAGCGTCGTCACGGTCGAAGGCCTGTCGGGCGACGGCAAGTTCGGGCGGTTACAGAAATCGTTCCATAGCCACGGCGCCGCGCAATGCGGCATCTGCTCGCCCGGAATGCTGATGGCGGCAGCGGACCTGCTTGCGCGTAACGACCATCCGACCGAAGCGGACGTCTGTGACGCCCTCGGTGGCGTCCTGTGCCGATGCACCGGGTACCGAAAGATCGTCGCGGCAGTCCTCGAGGCTGCACGCGATGAAGTGGCAGTCGATACGCCACCGACCGGCCGGGCAGTCGGTCGCCGTGCGCCCAAGCCCGACGGCCTCGCGAAGCTCACGGGCACCGAGCGCTTCGCAGCGGATCAGTACCCCGCGGAATCGTTGTGGCTGCGCGTGGTGCGCTCGCCGCATCCGCGCGCCCGCTTCGAGATAGGTGACCTTGCGCCGTTGCGGGAAGCGCACCCCGGCCTGGTGGACGTGCTGACCGCGGTCGACGTGCCGGTGAACAGCTTCGGCATCTTTCCGGACTACAAGGATCAACCGGTGCTCGCTGCGGGCGAGACCCGTTTCCGCGGCGAAGCCGTGGCGGTGCTCGTGGGCGAACACGAAGCCATCGCGCGCATTGCCGAGCGGGAGATTCCCATCCACTGGGAACCGCTTCCCCCGCGGATCACGATGGCGGACGCGGTAGCGGCGACCGACACACCGATTCACGCTGCCCGTCCCGATAACGTGCTGATCCACGGGCGGCTCGTGAAAGGGGATGTCGACGCGGCGCTGGCAAGCGCCGAGTTCGTCGCCGGAGGGGAGTTCGACACCGCCTATGTCGAGCACGCCTACATCGAGCTGGAGGCGGGCTGGGCGGAGCGGATCGATGACCGGATCCACATATACGCCTGCACGCAGACGCCCTACATGGATCGGGACGAGGTTGCGCGCGTCCTCGCCATCGAACCGGCCCGGGTTCACATCATCCCGTCGGCGGTCGGGGGCGCATTCGGCGGCAAGCTCGATGTGTCGGTGCAGCCATTGCTCGCACTGGCGGCCTGGAAGCTCGGCCGGCCGGTACGTACGATCTACTCGCGCCCCGAATCGATGGCGAGCACGACCAAGCGGCATCCGGCCCGAATGCACGCGCGTTTCGCCTGTGACCGTGCCGGCCGGCTGGTCGCGGCCGATTTCGCGGGCGACTTCAACACCGGTGCCTACGCGTCATGGGGAAGCACGGTTGCAAACCGTGTTCCGATTCACGCGTCCGGACCCTACAACGTGCCGCACGTCCGCGCCCTGACGCGCGCCATCTACACCAACGGGCCGATCGCCGGCGCGTTTCGCGGTTTCGGGGTTCCCCAATCGACGATTGCGCACGAGGCGCTCATCGACGAGCTCGCAGAGCGAACGGGGATCGATCGCCTCGAGTTCCGGTATCGCAATGCGCTGCGTGCCGGGCAGCAGACGGCAACCGGCCAGGTCCTGAAGGCGAGCTGTGGTCTGGCGCAATGCCTCGAGGCGCTGCGCCCGGTCTGGCGCAAGGCGATGGCTGCCTGCGAGGAGTTCAATCGCGATCGGATCAATCGAAATGGGGTCGAAGTCGACCCCCAGCGCGGTGTGCGGCGCGGGGTAGGGGTGGGCTGCATGTGGTACGGGATCGGCAACACGGTCATCGCAAATCCTTCGGCCATGCGCGTCAGCCTGCGCAAGGACGGACGTTTCCTGCTGTACAACGGGGCAGTGGACATCGGCCAGGGATCGAACACCATCCTCGTGCAGATCGTCGCCGATGCGCTCGGCGTGCCAATGGATCAGGTGGACTACGTGATGGGTGACACGGATCTCACGGAGGATGCGGGCAAGACCTCCGCGTCGCGCCAGACGTTCGTATCGGGCAATGCGGCGCATCTGGCGGGCATAGACCTGCGCAAGCGATTGCTGCGACGTCTCGAAGCGGGAGATGACGCCGCGCTGGGCATCGAGAATGGCGAGCTCGTGGCGATCGAAGCCGGCCGGCGCAGCGCGATCCCGCTCGGCTATCTCCCGGCCGATGGGCGTGGCGACATCGATGTCGGGCACGGATCCTTCAATCCGCCCACCGTGCCGCTCGATGCGGACGGTCAGGGCGAGCCCTACGCGACCTACGGGTTTGGCGCACAGATCGCCGAGCTCGAGGTGGATCTGGAGCTGGGCACCACGCGACTGCTGAGGATCACGGCTGCCCACGACGTCGGGCGCGCGATCAATCCGACTCAGGTGGAAGGGCAGATTCACGGCGGCATCGCGCAGGGTATCGGGCTCGCGCTGATGGAGGAGTATCACGCCGGCAGAACGGAAAATCTGCACGACTATCTGATACCCACCTTCGGCGACGTGCCGGACATCGACGTGATGCTCATCGAGGACCCCGAGCCACGCGGTCCGCATGGCGCGAAGGGGGTCGGCGAACCAGCACTCATTCCAACCGCCCCGGCGATCTTCGGGGCGATCCGGCACGCGACCGGCGTGACGGTGCGGGCGGCGCCCGCGACCCCCGACCGTCTGCGCGCGGCAATCCTTGCGAGGCAGCCGTGAGCACGACCCACGCCGATCCGCTGAACGACGGCTCGGGCGAAGGCACGCTCGAGCGGCCGGGAACCGGGAAGATCATCTGCAACGCCTGCCCGGTGTTGTGCCAGATCAGTGTGGGCCGTGCCGGCGCTTGCGACCGTTACGCAAATGCAGACGGTGTGCTCACTCGTGTGGATCCGCTGCTGCTCACGGCGAAGGTCGCGAACGAGTCCGGTGCGGTGGTCCCGTTCCAGCGCGAAGGGCCGTGGGATGGAAGTGCGCTGGCTGGTGCGTCGCTATTCGTGACCGGGCTGGGGTCCGGAACCACCTATCCCGACTACAAGCCGGCGCCGTTCATCGTCTCGTCGAAGCGCGGCGATGTGGACATGGTGACCGTCGTCACCGAGGGAATCTTCAGCTACTGCAGCTTCAAGGTGAAGATCGACACGGATCGCTACGTCGGTCCCGAATGTGCGCCGGTGCGCTGCGCGGGCGAGACGGTCGGCCACGTCACCACGATGGAGTACGGTTCGCAGATGCTCTCGCTCGGGGGCGTGCATCACCTGACCGGCGGAAGCAAGAAGGAAGGCCGCGTGACCTGCGACATGATGATGGATCTCGGCAACTGCAAGGCCGTCGAGCTCGACATCGAGGGCGGCGCACGCGTCATCGTGCAGGCCGGCACTCCGCCGGTGATCAACGGGGTGACGGAGCAACGCATGCGCGTCGGCTGCGGGTCGGCGACGATCGGCATCTTCGCGCAGCAGTGGCAGGGGCACGTGGATGAAGTGGTGGTGGTCGACGATCACATCACGGGCGTGCTGAGCGAGCACCAGGCGGGGCGGTTCCTTGAGATGCGTCCGGGCGGAGTGCGCGTCGCAGGACGAAAGTCGACGCCGGGGCGCTACTTTCAGGTGGCCAATCCGGGTGCGGGCTGGGGCGGCACCGATATCACCGACCCACTCAAGATTGTGAAGCGCGTCGAGCCCGCCGAGGCGTGGCCGGGCGAGCGCATCCTCATGGTCTCGACGACCGGCGAGGATTACGCCTACTTCGTGCTCGACGAGCAGCTGCGCATGATTCCG
>JBAVOG010000677.1:0-2600 GCA_049691875.1 Burkholderiales bacterium
CATGGCCTTCGGGCCCGTTCTGTACACCTCGCCGGGGACCGGCGTGAAGTCCGTGAAGGACCTGAAGAGCCCGAAGGTGCCGCTCGTGTACGGCGGCATAGCCGCCGCGGCGAGCGACCTGCCGGCGCTGCTCTCTTTCGAGGTGCTCAAGCTCGACGTGAAGGCGGTGCTCGGTTTCACCGGTCGCGGGCCCATCCGGCTCGCTTTCGAGCGCGGCGAGACCAATTTCGACTCGCAGTTCACGCCGGTTTTTCTCACCCAGGTCATGCCACTCGTCGAAAGCGGCAAGGCGATACCGCTCTACACCGGCGGATCGCTGGACGACAACGGCCAGATGACGCAGCGTGATCCGGTGATGAAGGACCTGCCGTCCGTGTACGAGGCGTACAAGACGCTCTATGGCACCGCGCCGAGCGGCCCCGCCTGGCAGGCGTTCCAGACCTCGGCGGCGCTCACGTTCACCTACGGCCTCACGGCATTCCTGCACGAGGACACGCCGCAGGCGGTTCTCGACGAGCTCAACAAGGCAGTGGACCGGATCAATGCCGACCCGGAGTTCGCCAAGGCGGCGAAGAAGGTGACCGGCGGCTACGCCCTGCAGAACGGCGCAAAGGCCGAGAAGCCGCTGCGCGCGGCACTGCAGCCGCCGCCCGAGGTGCTCAGCTACATGAAAGAGCTCCTAGCAACCAAGTACAACGTCAAGTTCTAAGGGGAATCTCGGGGATGAGACTGTTGGTTCTTGGGGACAAAGGCGGGATGAACGAACAAGGGGGGAACTCCCCCTTGTAAATCCCCGAACGAACAAGGGGCAAGCCCCTTGTATATCCCCCAGTCTGCGGCGTCTGTCGATTCTTGGACCCGCCCATAGTTGTCGTCATTGATCGAGTCACCGCCAGGCGCAGGACCTTTCCGAGTCCTGCGACCGGCGGCTTTTTTCGCCGGAGCTTTCCACGATGATGTCAGACGCGGCAGCGGCGCTCGGCCTGTTGCTCGAGCCCGCCCGGCTCGCCGCGCTCTTCGTCGGCATGCTGGTGGGCATGATCGTCGGCATGCTGCCGGGGCTCGGCGGCGTGGCGGCGGTGTCCATGCTGCTGCCGTTCGTGTACCTGCTCGACCAGTACTCGGGACTCGCGATGCTCCTGGGCGCGATCTCGATCGTCTACACCTCGGACACGATCACGTCGGTGCTCGTGGGGGCGCCCGGATCTCCAGCCTCCGCGCCAACCGCCATCGAGGGTCACGCGCTCGCCAAACAGGGTGAGGCGGCGCGGGCCCTCTCGGTCGGATTTCTTGCGTCGATGGTCGGCGGCATCATCGGCGCGGTGGTGCTCACCATCGCAATTCCGATCGCCGGCCCGATCGTGCTCGCGCTCGGCACCGCGGAGCTCTTCATGTTCGCATGCGTCGGACTGTACTATGCGAGCAGCCTGATGGGCGGCAACCTGGTGCGCGGGGTCCTGGTGGCCTGCTTCGGCCTCGCGATGGGCATCATCGGACCGGCGCCGGCAGCCGCGGAGTTTCGCTTCACCTTCGAGCAGGCTTACCTGCTGGACGGCATCTCGCTCACCATCGTCGCGCTCGGACTGTTCGGCGTCGCCGAGGTGCTTTCGATGCTCGCCGAAGGCGGGGGCATCTCGCGCACGCGAGTCGTGCTCACGAACTGGGGTGCAGGCGCGGCCGACGCGTGGCGTCATCGCTGGCTGATCCTGCGCGGCTCGATCATCGGCGTGCTCGGCGGCTTCGTGCCGGCGGTGGGCGCGAGCGCGTCCACGTGGGTGGCCTATGCGCACGCCGTACGCACCACGAAGGACAAGTCGCGCTTCGGCAAGGGCGAGATCCGCGGCATTGCGGCCGCCGAGGGCGCGAACAACGCGACCATCATCGCCGATCTCGTGCCGACGATGCTCTTCAGCGTGCCGGGGGGGCCGGCCGCCGCGATCTTCATGGGCGCGCTCTACTCGTTCGGGCATTACCCGGGGCCGCGCTTCGTGAATGACAACCCCGATCTCATGTATCTCATCATCTGGAGCGTGGCGATCGCCTCGGTGGTGGGGGCGATGATCTGCTTCGCGGTGACCCCCTGGCTCGCGCGACTGACCCAGATCCGCTTCGCGCTCGTTGCCGCACCGTTGATGCTGGTGATGATCATCGGTGCCTACCAGGCCACCAACAGCATGGGCGACATCGCGATGCTGCTGGTGCTCGGGTTGATCGGCTGGATGATGAAGCGCGGTGGTTGGCCACGCGCGCCGGCGCTTGTCGGGTTCGTGCTCGCGAAGCCGATGGAGCAGTATTTCTGGCTTGCCAACCAGCTCTTCGGCTGGAAGTGGCTGCTGCGGCCCGGGGTGCTGATCATCGGTGCGTTGATCCTGGTGCCGGTCGTGATCCAGCTCGTTCGCTGGGTGCGGCGGCGCGCCAAGGGCGAGGCGTCCGACAGGCACTCGGCGAGCGACGCCGAGTCCGTGGCGACGGCACGCGGCAAGCTCGCGGAGGGACGCGTGTCCACCACGCTCAGCCTCTTTATGCTCGGGGTGTTCGCGTACGCCCTCGTCGAGGCGCGCACGTTTTTGCCTCAGGCCCAGGCGTTGCCGCTGTTCGCG
>JBAVOG010000678.1:0-5049 GCA_049691875.1 Burkholderiales bacterium
GCGCGGTGCACCGCGTCGATCTCAGCGTGCCGGGTCGCGAGCCACGCGGCGCGCTCGACCTGATGCTCGAAGCGCCGCGCGGTGCGCTACGCGTGATCGCGACGCATCTCGGTCTTGCCCCCGCAGAGCGTCGGCACCAGATCCGCAGGATCCTGGCAATGCTTGCGCCGGTGCGTCCTGAACCGGTCGTCCTGATGGGCGATCTCAACGAATGGTTCCTGTGGGGCCGGCCCCTCCGCTGGTTGCGCGCACACTTCGGGCGCGCACCCGCGCCGGCCACTTTTCCCGCGCGGCGCCCGGTACTTGCGCTCGATCGGATCTGGGTGGAGCCACGCGACCTGCGCACCGGACTCGCCGTGCATTCGACCGCGCTTGCACGCAGCGCGTCGGATCATCTGCCCGTGCGCGTGACGGTCGCGTGGTGAACCGCCTCCCGTGATTCGAATAGATCCTTCCCTTGGAGGGGCGCAATCGGGTACCTGGCGAGGGGAAACCCGCCCCTCAGGCACACCGAAAGGTAAGGGTTTAAGATCACGACGGTAACCTTGGAGGAGGGAACACCATGAACGCACTCGTCCTGCGCGGCGGGCTGGTCGCCGCATCCTTCGCCGCATCGATCCTCGCAGCGGCCTCCGCGGCCGCCCAATCCGGGCTACCGGATACGCTGGCCTGGAGCGCCTACGACGTGGGCTCCGGGGGATACAACCAGTCGGTCGCGATCGGCAACGCTCTCAAGCAGAAGTACAACGTCAGCTTGCGGGTGCTGCCGGGCAAGAACGACATCTCGCGCACGCTGCCGCTGCGTGACGGCAAGGTGCAATTCTCCGCCAACGGCGTGGGCGGCAGCTACCTCGCGCAGGAAGGTGTGTACGAGTTCGGCGCGCGCGACTGGGGCCCGCAGCCGGTGCGCGCGTTGATGATGAACACGTCCGATCAGGTGCTCACGGTAGTTGCCGCAAAGGACGCCGGGATCAAGACCGTGGCCGACCTCAAGGGCAAGCGGGTCGCGTGGGTCATCGGCGCGCCCGCACTCAACCAGAACATCACTGCAATCCTCGCCTTCTCGGGGCTCACCTGGGACGACGTCAAGAAGGTCGAGTTCGGCGGCTTCGGCGCGGCGATGGACGGCATCATCAACAACCAGGTGGACGCGGCGTTCTCCTCGTCGATCTCCGGCAAAGCATTCCAGATCGCGAAGTCGCCGCGCGGCCTGGTCTATCCGGTGATTTCGCACAGCGACAAGGCCGGCTGGGCACGCATGAACAAGGTGGCTCCATTCTTCTTTCCGTTCATGGGCACGGAGGGAGCGGAACTTTCGAAAGACAAGCCCGCCGAATCGGCGACCTATCCGTACCCGGTCCTCATGACTTACGCAAACCAGGACGCGAGCCTCGTCCACGCGATGACCCGCGCCATGGTCGACACCTTCGAACTGTACAAGGGGGCGGCGCCGGGAAATTCGGGCTGGGACGTGAAGCGGCAGAACTTCGCGTGGGTGATTCCGTATCACGACGGCGCCATCCGCTACTGGAAGGAAACCGGACAGTGGACACCTGCGCACCAGGCGCACAACGACAGGCTGATCGAGCGCCAGAAGGTGCTGGCGGCGGCATGGGAGCAGACCAAGCAGGGCAAATATGCGGATGACAAGGCGTTCCAGCAAGCCTGGATGGGCGCGCGCGCGGCCGCACTCACCCAGGCCGGAATGGATCCGGTGCTCACCAGCTGGTGACCATTTCGTGCGCGCAACGCGGCGCGGACAATGGGCGGAACTGACACGGTTCAGGCGCCGATCGAGGGGCGATATCGCCGGCTGACACCCGCATGGCGGGCGCTCCTGATCGCCCTCACAGCTGCGGCGATCGCGCTCTCGATCAACCAGCTGCTCAATCTCGGCTTCTTCGTCGGCAAGACGATCCTGGCGAGCGCGTACCTATACTGGCTGTGCGCGACGCTGTCCGGCTGCGTGTTCATCCTCATCCCGGCGTCGTCCCGCGCCCGGCGCGACGGCGTGCCCTGGTACGACGCACTGCTCTTCCTGACGTTATTCTGCGTCTTCGCGTATTTCGCGCTCAATGCCCAGCGCATCATCGAGCAGGGCTGGGAGTACAAGGCCCCCGCGGAAGCCATATGGCCAGCCTCCTTGGGTTGGCTGGTGCTGCTCGAGGCGACGCGTCGCGCGGGGGGCAACGCGGTGTGCATCGTCGTCGCGCTCGTCTCGATCTACCCGGTGTTTGCCGACGTGATGCCGGGGCCGATCGCGGGGTTGTCGCAGGATCTGGCCACCACCGCAACTTTCCACTTCGCGAGCACCGAGAGCGTGCTCGGCATACCGACTCGCGCGTTCGGCGAGCTCGTCATCGGATTCGTGCTGTTCGGTGCGGTGCTGCAATACACCGGCGCAGCGCACTTCTTCAATGACCTGGCGTTCAGCCTGTTCGGCTACGTGCGCGGCGGCCCTGCCAAGGTGGCGATCTTCGCGAGCGGGCTCATGGGTTCGGTGAGCGGCAGCGTGGTCTCCAACGTGCTCACCACCGGTGTCGTGACCATACCAGCCATGAAGCGGACCGGATTCGCGCCGGCATACGCCGGAGGCGTCGAGGCCTGTGCCTCCACTGGCGGCGTGCTGATGCCGCCGGTGATGGGTGCGACCGCGTTCGTCATGGCCTCATTCCTCGGGGTCCCCTACGTGGACGTGGCCATCGCGGCGCTGGTGCCCTCGCTGCTGTTCTACTTCGGGCTCTTCGTGCAGATCGACGGCTACGCGGCGCGCAACGGCCTGCGCGGGCTGCCGCGTGCCGAGCTGCCGGCGCTCGGCCGTACCTTCGCCGAGGGATGGCATTACATCATCGTGTTCGCCGTGCTGGTGTGGATGCTGCTCGTCCTGCAACGCGAGTCGCTTGCGCCGTTCTACGCGACCGCGGCGCTCATCCTGATCAACCAGTTTTCCCGCCGCTATCGCCTCGACCGCAGTAGGCTCGCGACACTGCTGCTGGGCGTCTGCGCGGCGCTCGCGGAGCTTTCGGCGCTGCTGGCGGGCGTGGGACTGATCATCGGGGCGCTCTCGGTCACCGGGATGGCGGGTACGCTCGCGAACGATCTCGTCTACCTTGCGGGCGACAACGTCTTCGTCCTGCTCGTGATGGGCGCGATCACGAGCTTCATCTTCGGCATGGGGATGACGGTCACCGCGTGTTACATCTTCCTCGCGATCGTGCTCGCGCCGCCGCTCGTGGCCGCCGGATTCGACCCGGTTGCAGTGCATCTTTTTCTGTTGTACTGGGGTATGGTGTCGTTCATCACTCCGCCGGTGGCGCTCGCGGCGTTCGTTGCCGCAGGCATTGCCGGCGCCCGCCCGCTGCAGGTCGGCGCGCAAGCCATGCGACTCGGCAGCATCATGTACGTCGTGCCGTTCTTCTTCGTCCTCAATCCTGCCCTGATCCTGCGCGGCTCGGGCACGGAAATCGTGATCGTATTGGCCACCGCGCTGATCGGTATCCTCTTCATCGCGGCGGCACTCGAAGGTTATCTGATCGGAGTCGGATCGCTGCGCAGCGAGTTCCGGGGAGCGGCGGCGCGCGTTCTGCTCTTCGCCGGCGGCCTGATGATGGCTTTGCCCGGCGGTGGGAAGCTCGGACTCGATCACCTGCAGCTCACGCTGATCGGAATCGGGTTGGCGGTCGCGGCAATGCTGGCCGCCCGGAGAGGTCGGCGCACCGAGAGTCGGCTGCGCGCCCCGCCCGCTTGACGACGATGTCGGACAGGCTGCAATCCGTTCAAGCGGACATCACGAAGCTCGCGCTGGATGCGATCGTGAATGCGGCGAATTCCTCACTCCTCGGCGGCGGCGGGGTCGACGGCGCGATTCATCGCGCGGCGGGCCCCGCGCTCGTCGAGGAGTGTCGATTGCTTGGCGGCTGTCCGACCGGCGACGCGCGCATTACCCGGGGCTACCGTCTCGCCGCGCGTCATGTGATCCACACGGTTGGGCCAGTGTGGGAGGGCGGGGATCGGGGCGAGCCCGCGCTGCTCGCATGCTGCTATCGCAGGAGTCTCGCGCTTGCCGTGCAACACAGACTGACGACGATCGCTTTCCCGGCAATCAGCTGCGGCGTGTATGGTTATCCAATCGACGCCGCGGCCGCCATCGCCGTGCGCGAATGTCGTGCATTCCTGGCAGTGCGGCCCGACTTCGAGCGCATCACTTTTGCACTCTTCGACGCGTCAGCGCTGGCTGTCTACAGGGCATTGCTCGAGGCGGAATAGCGCGACGCACGGGGCAACCGACGCGGTGTGCGACAATCGCGACGCCATGCGTCCCGACGCGCGTCCTTCGCCCCTCGCGCGGTACCTGCTCGCCGCCTACGTGCTCCTCGTCGTCTACGGCAGCCTGCATCGCTTCACCGGCTGGCGCTACCTGGGGACAAGTCCTTTCGCGTTCATCGCCGCGCCGTGGCCACCCTACGTCACAGGGTTCGACATCGGCGCCAACGTCATCGCCTACATTCCGCTCGGTCTGCTCGGCGTGCTCGCCGCGGTGCCGCGTCTCGTGGGTGCCCGGGCATTGGTCGCGACGGTGCTGGGAGGCATCGCGCTGTCGTTCACGATGGAATCTTTGCAAGCCTATCTCCCAGACCGGATTCAGTCGAATGTCGATTTTGTGGCAAATGCGCTCGGCACGATGATCGGCGTGACCATCGGAGCGATCACCGCAAAATGGCTCGCACGGCATGGCGGACTCTACGCGCTGCGCGACGAGCTTTTCCACCATGGCCGGCAAACCGACGTCGGGCTGGTGCTGATCGGGCTGTGGCTCTTCGCGCTCCTCAATCCCGAAACATTGCTCTTCGGCAACGGCGATCTACGGGATCTCTTCGAATCGCTGCCGTCGGCCTTGCATCCGGCCGAGCTCTTCGTGCGCATCGAGGGCACGGTCACCGCAGCAAATACGGTCGCCGTGGCGTTGCTCACCGGCGCGCTCACCCCGAGCCGCGCCGCCCGCTGGCGGCTCGTCGTCGCCCTGCTCGTCGTGGCATGCGTGATCCGCTC
>JBAVOG010000679.1:0-2244 GCA_049691875.1 Burkholderiales bacterium
CGCCTGTGCCGCGCCGACCCGTCCATTCCCGGCGGGCGCGTCGCACAGGGGCACGCCCTGCTGCTCGCGGATCGTGCCGCCGCCGCGCAGTAATGCGCGATGCGATCCACGGCGAATTTCCAGGCGCGATCATGTCCGACACGCAGCTGACCCGGCGCGATCAATACGATCCGAACGCCGTAGATCGACGCGGTGCAGGCCGTCAACGTGAATCGGCTGCAGCTATAATTGGCGCGCCACGGCGTTTCTGGTCCTCTGCCGACTCACAGGAGCACTCTTCATGAACGCTCGCGCCCGCTCGTTCCTGATCGCTTGCGCAGGGACGATCATGCTGGCCACGTCGACGTGGATCTGCGCGCAGAGCAACGTCCCGCCGCCGCCGACACTGGCCGCGCCGGCCAATTCCGTGCCCGCCGATCCGTGGCCGCGCGACATGACGCTCAGCACTGCACGGGTGGTGATCTACCAGCCCCAGATCGAATCGTGGACCGGCAACACGCTCACGTTCCGCGTCGCCATCCAGCTCAAGCCGAACGACGCCAAGGAGGGCGTGACGTTCGGGGTCGTGTCGGGCAGCGCGCGCACAAGTGTGGACCGGGTCGCGCGGCTGGTGGACCTCGACGACTTCGGTGTCTTCGAGACCAAGTTTCCGACCTTGCCCGACAACGGCCGGGCATACACGCAGGAGCTCGCGCGGGCCGTCGAGAGTGCACTCGCCACGATCTCGCTCAATCGACTGGAGGCGTCCCTTGCGGCGTCGGACACCGTGAAGCCGGCCACCCAGCCGGTCGACAACACGCCGCCCGACATCATCGTGAGCTACGGGCCGGCGATTCTCGTGCCGATCGACGGGGCGCCGGTGATCAAGGACATTTCCGGTACCCGCTTCAAGCGGGTGATCAACACCCAGGCGATGATCGCGCGCACGGACTTCGGCTTCACGTACTACCTGCACGTGTATGACGGCTGGTTGACTGCCGATTCGCTGAGCGGACCGTGGACGCTGGGCGCGGCGCCGTACGGACTGGACGATGTTGCGCAAAAGCTCGCCAAAGCCGGCAGTGTCGATCTGCTCGACGGGGGGCCGCGCGCGAACCCCAAGCCCTCGCTCCTCAACGGAGTACCGGCGATCTACGTCACCGAGAAGCCGTCCGAGCTGATCATTTTCAAAGGCGAGCCCAATTTCGTACCGCTCCCGAGCACGAATCTGCTGTGGGCCAGCAACACCGCAGCCGACGTCTTCGTGGAGACGACGAGCAACGACTACTACGTTCTCATCGCGGGCCGCTGGTACAAAAGTCGCGGCATGAACGGACCCTGGACCTACGTTGCTGCCAACGCGCTGCCGGCGGACTTCGCGCGCATCCCCAAGGAGGGCCCCGCGAGCGTCGTGCTCTCTTCGGTCGCCGGCACGCCGGAAGCCAAGGAAGCGCTCATCGCGAACACGATTCCGCAGGACGCGACCATCTCGCGCGTCGACGGGCCGAAGTTCACGCCCTCGTTCGACGGCGCGCCGCAGTACAAGCCGATCGTCGGGACGCCGTTGCAATACGTGGTGAATTCCCGGACGCCGATCATCATGGTGAATCCGACGAGCTATTACGCCGTCGCCGGTGGGGTGTGGTTCCAATCCACCGCGTTGACGGGCCCGTGGACGGTGGCCACGTTCGTGCCGTCGGTGATCTACCAGATCCCGACGACATCGCCGCTTCACTACGTGACGTACGTCCGGGTCTACGGCTACACACCGCAAGTCGTGTACATGGGCTACACGCCCGGCTATCTCGGAACGGTCGTCTCGCCCGACGGCGTGGTCGTGTACGGCACCGGTTATGCCTATAGCCCCTGGATCGGATCGGCGTGGTACCCGCCGCCCGTCACATGGGGCGTTGCGGCGTACCCGGTCTACAACCCGGCGGTGGGCTACGCGTTCGGCTTCGGCGTAGGGCTCTGGACCGCCGCGCTGGTAACGCCGTACTGGGGTGGCGCCTACTATCACCCCTACTACGGAGGATACCCGTGCTGCGGGTCGGTCAGCGCGAACGTCTATCGGAACTGGGGCACCGGCGTGTCCTCGGGCACGCGCACGTGGTACGCGAATCCGGGCGGCGCGATCGGCACGCAAGCCAGCGGGTCGTATGCGAACTACCGCACTGGCGTCGCTGGGAACTACGCGGCCGGGCGCAGTTACAACCCCTACACCGGCCAGGCGCAGCGCGGCTACGCGCGGACTGGCTCCACCGC
>JBAVOG010000680.1:0-13466 GCA_049691875.1 Burkholderiales bacterium
CAGCAGCCTCGAATCGAGCGTTAGCGACGCATCCTGCGCCCCCGATGAAGCGACGGCCAGCATGGCCACCCAGGGTTTCATCCGCGCGATGACCGGTTCAGACAAACCCCGTTCAATGAGGATGCGGCGCGCCTGCCCGAAAGTTTCCGCCCCGATGAGCGGTTCGAGCTTTCCGTCGTCCGGGAGTTCCTCATTGTCGAAAATGCGCGGCGCCACGACCGCATCGACCGCAACCTCCATCACGAAGATTCGCGATTGCGACAAAACCTGGAGAACTTTCGCGCTCGGCTCCGCCACGCGCGGATCGGCACGGTGCATCGTCCCGAAGACAAAGCTGTCGGGAGTGCTACTCCTGGAAATGCGCCACAGAAGACCCTTGCTGAACCTCGTGCGAGGGGTCGAGCCCGCCCATGCGCCGCCGATGGTCCCGAGCGCGGCCAGTGTCGCGATCGCCAGTATGGCGCGCCGCCGGGGATTCAATTCCTCCGATGCGGTTCGAGTCTCGGTAACGGGTGCAGGCATGGTCATGGAAATGCGCCCCCGATGTGCTCGCCCAAGCCTCCGGGCGATTCAATTGTGCCGCAATTTCCCGCGGAGAAGTACTGCGGAGAATGCTACGCAAGATCGAACAGCAGCACCTCTGCCTGGTTTCCGCCCTCGAGCACGATTTCGGCCGTGTCGGTCGCCTTGAGCGCGTCGCCCGCCTCGAGCGATTGACCATTCACCGTCACCCTGCCGCGCGCGACGTGAACGTACGCACGCCGACCCGCCGCGAGCCGATGCGTCGCGCGCTCGGAGTCGTCCAGGAGCGCTGCATGCAGGAGCGCATCCTGATGGATCGTGACCGAGCCGTCGCGCCCATCCGGCGACGCGATCAAGGCCAGCTTTCCGCGCTTCGCTCCCGCACCGAAGTGTCTCTCTTCATAGCTCGGATCGATTCCACGCACGTTCGGTTCGATCCAGATCTGCAGGAAATGAACCGCACTCCGGTCCGATGGATTGAACTCGCTGTGCATGACGCCACGGCCGGCGCTCATGCGCTGCACGTCCCCCGGCCGGATCACCGAGCCATTGCCCATGTTGTCCTTGTGTTCAAGCGCGCCATCGAGAACGTAGCTGATGATCTCCATGTCCCGGTGGCCGTGCGTGCCGAATCCTGTGCCCGGCTGGACCCGGTCCTCGTTGATGACCCGCAGCGGGCCGAAACCCATGTGCTTCGGATCCTGGTAGTCCGCGAAGGAGAATGTGTGAAACGAGCGCAGCCAACCATGGTCGGCAAGGCCCCGATCGTCGCTCTTTCTTACCGTGATCATCCGTTTCTCCGGGTCGATGTAGGGTTTGGGTAGTGCACGCTCGCCGCGCACCCACCCCATATTGGTCCGCCCTGCAGCATTCAACAGATCAAGAATTCGAACGGTTCGATCGGATTTTTCGCATCCAGCCCGGGCGCGCGCCGCATCAGCCACCTGCCGCCGCGAGCCGCGCACGAATCCCCTCGATCCGGTCGCGGTTTACCCCAAAATCGCCGTAGCCGACGCGCGATGCCGAACGGGCGTGAATCAGGGCTGCGCCGGGGTCGAGCAAGAATTCCACATCGTCCACAAATCCGAGCACGCGCGACCGGTATTCGGCATGTAGATAGTCGCGCCCTTGGGTAACGACACTCGCGCGCTCGGTCGTGCGCACGATGCGCAAGAGCTCCGCGAATGTCCGCTCCGGGTCAATGCGTGCGGCAATCGGAGCAATATAGTGAATCTCGTCGCCGCGGTCCGCCTGACTCGACACGCAGTTGGGGGTGGACTTGCAGGGCGCCAAACGTCCGGCTGCAGCACCGAGCGAGTCGGGTCGTTTCCCGGCAAAGAGCCCCATGGCACGCCCCGTCAATATTCCGGCGAGAAGGATCGCGACGGTCAGGAGTATGGGCCAAAGCGCCCTGCGCATGTCCGTCGCGCCTGCTAGTCAGAGTAGAACTGATAGCGGTTCTTGCCGGCGTCCTTGACCCGATACATTGCGTCGTCCGCGTGCTTGAGCAACGCCTCGGTCGAGTCGCCGTCGCGCGGGAAGATGCTGATTCCGATCGATGCGCCAACCTCGAGCTGGCGCCCGCCCGCAGGGATCGGTTGCGTGATCGCCCCGAGCATCTTCTCGGCAACCACGGCCGGGTCCTCTGTCGAACGCTGCCCGACGAGCACCACGACGAACTCGTCTCCGCCGAGCCGGGCGACGGTGTCCGTCTCCCGCACGCTCTCCTGGATCCGCTTGGCGACCGTGCGCAGGACGTAGTCTCCGGTCAGGTGGCCGTAGGTGTCGTTGATGGCCTTGAACCCGTCCAGGTCCACCAGCATCAGCGACACGATACTGTCGGCGCGGCGCGCATTTGCCAGCGCCTGGCGAAGCCGGTCGTCGAACATGCGCCGGTTCAGCAGCCCGGTCAGTGCATCGTGATCGGCCAGATGCTGGATACGGATTTCGCGCTCCTTGCGAGCCGAAATATCGATGTAAATCCATAGGGATCCTTCTTCGGGCCGCTCGGGGTTGACAATGCGACCACGGGCATCGCACCAGAAGATACTCCCGTCCCGACGCTTTACGCGCAACTCGGTGTGCAGCGAGCCATCCTCGTCGCGCACCGCGTGCGGCAGCGACGCAGTCGGATCCCATTCCGACGGATTCGCGTACCAGAGGACGGATGGTCGGCCGACCAGCTCGGCGGGCGAATATCCGAGCATCTCCGCGAACCGGCGATTGCATTTGTGCACCACGCCGTCCCTCAGCATGACGATGCCCTCGGACACCGAATCGAAAATCAGGCTCTGGTCCTCGAGTGCCGCCGACAACTCGACCTCGCGGTCCTTGAGCTTCGAAATATCGGCAGCGGTTCCCGTCACGCCCGTGATCTCGCCGGCGTTGTCCCGCATCGGCGTCGCGTTGAGCGAAAGCACGACCCGCTCTCCGTCGCGATTCACGTGCACGGTCTCGAAGTGCGAGGCGGTTCCTTCCGCGAGTACGCGCGCCAGCATCGCCTCCGTGCGGGTACGATCGGCTTCGGGCTGCGTATCGACGAATCGCCTGCCGATCATGTCCTCGGGTTCGCAACCGAAAATCTGGCGCGTGGCCCGCGGCGACATGTAGCTCCAGCGCGCGTCCCGATCGACGATCCAGACCAGGTCATTGGAGGTCTCGACCAGGTAGCGAAAGAGCCGCTCGCTGTCGCGCAGCCGCTGCTCGACCCGCTTGCGGTCCGATATGTCGATGATCGAGCCAACGGACCGGATCGCCTGACCGGTCTGATCGCAGACGACAATGCCTCGCGCGTGCACCCACGCGTAGTTCGCGTCCATGCACCGGAGTCGAAACTCGCAGTCGAACGTCGAGCGCGGGCTTGCGATTGCCCGGTACCAGAGCGCGAGCACCCGCTCTGCGTCGTCGGGATGAACGTGATCCTTGAAATGGAACGTGGACCCGAGGTCGGCGTCCAGCGGATAGCGGAGAATCGCCTTGAAACGCGGCGACAGGTAGCTCGTGTCGGCGGCGATGTCCCAGTCCCAGATTCCGCCCTGGGAGGCGTGCACCACGAGGTCCAGTCGCTCCTCGCTGTCCCGCAGTGCCCTCTCGTGTGCGAGGCGGGCGGTGAGGTCCCGGAACACCAGAACGACGCCGAGCTCGGGCTCGGCAGAACGCACCGGCTGGCTGGAGAGCTCGCACCAGATTGGCGTCCCGTCGCGGCGCCGCAGCTCGATCTCCCACTGGAAGGGATCTCCCGAGCGCGTCGCATCGGCAGCTTCCGCGATGATCGCATCCCACTCCGTCGCGTCGTCGACCCAGGGGGCGCGCGGCGCCGCGAGCAACTCCTCCCGCGACCAGCCGAGCATACGCTCCAGCCAATGGTTGCAGTCGACGATGCGGCCGCCGCGGACGAACGCAATGCCGACGGTCGCGGCATCGAAAAGTCCCCGCTGCTCGGCCAGCAGCCGTTCGTTCACGATGCCACGCTCTATGTTCTGCACCAGCGTGCGGTGGTGATCGTTCAATATGCGCGCGACGGCCAGCGCGAAGATCACGATCAACGCGCCCATCGCCAGGTAATGCTCTCCGGGCTGCGCGACCAGCACGACGATCTGCGTCCCGAGGCTGGGCGCCGCGAAGCCAAAGAACGCCCTCCGACTGGCACCGAGCAGACCGATCGCTCCGATCACCATCCCGCCGATGGCGAAAGCGACAAATACCTGCAGCAGATAGCTCGCAGACGTGGCAAGCAGCGCGAGCGCACCCCAGGCCAGGCCATGCAGGGCCGCCCCCGCGATGAACCACGCTTCCCAGCGCGCGGGGATCGGCACGTCGCCCTTGCGTTGCGTGTACCGGCGCGCAAGCACATACCGCGCCGTGTTGATGAGGATGATCGACGCGAGCCACGTCAGCAGCCACGAATGGGTCGTATGCGGCCAGAGCAGGGCGATGCAGACCCCCGCAACCAGCGGCGCGACGAGAAATCCGACCAGCGCCCCGCCGCTGAGGACCTCGAGGCGACGCGCATCGAGAAGGCCTGCGGGCGAACGCGGCGCAATCACCGGTGTTTGGGAGCGCTCCATGGCCGGGGCTAGGTATTCCGTCGCACCGGGCTCGGCGCGGTGTCGATCGGATATTCGAAGGACGCGAAATTCAAACGCGCGATCACGCGTTGCCTGACACGCCGGACTGCTGGGCCGCAATCTCGCGGTGAACCTCCGCCATGTCGACGTTCTTGGCCTGCTTCACCACTTCTGCGAGCATGGCGGGCGGCACCGCCCCGGCTTCCGAGTACAGAATGACCTCGTCACGGAAAAACATCAGAGTCGGGATCGAACGGATATTGAATGCAGCGGCAAGCTCCTGCTGCTCCTCGGTGTTCACCTTGCCGAACACGACGTCGGAATGCAGGTCAGACTCCGATTCGAACGTGGGCGCGAACGCGCGACAGGGCGCGCACCAGGGCGCCCAGAAGTCGATGACGACCATGTCATTGTCGTTCACGACCTGCTCGAAGTTCTCTTTCGTGAGTTCGATCGTTGCCACGTGCGCATCTCCTGGAATTTGCCCCGCGATCCCCGTGTTGGATGGTGCCGCTGCCTTCCGGTCGAGTATATCAGCCGAAAAATGTCGCGGCGGCCTGGCCCGCCGATGAATCGATCCGGCCTCGTGCATTTTTCGCGGCATCATACGAATTATCCATGGCCGTACCGTCCTCCACGTCGACGCCATACCGGGGACGCTTCGCGCCCTCCCCCACCGGTCCGCTCCATTTCGGCTCGCTCGTGGCCGCGGTAGGAAGCCGTGCCGACGCACGCGCAGCGGGGGGCCAATGGTTGGTGCGCATGGAGGATCTGGATCCGCCGCGCGAAGTGGCGGGCGCCGCGGATGCCATCCTCCGCGCGCTCGAAGCGTTCGGAATGGAATGGGATGGTTCGGTGCGCTATCAGAGCACGCGAACGGACGCATATCGCGACGCCCTGAACCGACTTTCGGCAGCGAATCTGACCTACCCCTGCGGCTGCACGCGGAAGGAGATTGCCGACTCGGCGCTTCGATTCGAGACGGCGCCGACGCGCGAAGGCGTGTATCCGGGCACCTGTCGCAATGGGCTCCCGCCCGGGCGCACCGCCCGTTCGGTGAGAATGAGAGTCGACGAAGCCGTGATCGAGTTCGACGACGCGGTGCAGGGCCGCACGCGGCAGCATCTCGGCCGCGAGGTCGGCGACTTCGTGCTGCTTCGGGCGGACGGCCACGTGGCCTACCAGCTTGCTGTCGTCGTGGATGATGCGGACCAGGGCATCACAGATGTCGTGCGCGGGGCCGACCTCCTCGACTCGACTGCGCGCCAGATTCTTCTGCAGCGCTACCTCGGCGCGCCGTTGCCACGCTATTGTCACCTGCCGGTCATCACGGATGAATCGGGCACCAAGCTCTCCAAGCAGACGCTCGCGGTTCCAGTGGATCCGGCGCGCCCCACCGCGGCGCTGGCGCAAGCGCTCGCCTTCCTCGGTCATGCCGTGCCGGACGAAGCGGTTCGCGCCGGGACCAGCGAGATCTGGAAGTGGGCGATCGCGCACTGGGACCGGGCCCGAGTTCCCCGGGCGCGCGCGTTGCCGATGCACACCTGAAGGCCGATCGAGCCAGGCTATTGCGCCGCACTCCGTCGCGAGGGCAGGAGCACCGTTCCGATCGACAGCACCACCAGCACCAGTGCCACGTAGTCCAGCCAGTGCGGGTGCTCGCCCAGCACCACCATGCCGCTGAACACGCCGACGACCGGAGTCAACAGTACCGCAATGCTCGCCGCACCGACCGATGCGCCACGCGCGATCGTCATCCAGGCCCAGAAGCAGAGGATGAAGGCGATGAAGATGTTGTAGAGCGTTGCGACCAGCGGCCAGGTGGTCAGCTCCAGGAGATTGAAGCTGCCCTGCTCGATGAACAGGGCAACGGCGAAGATCGGTATGCCGCCGAGCACCATTTGCCAGGCCGTGAATGTCGTCGCCGGTAACGCCACCGGCCAGCGCTTGATCATCACCGTGCCGAGCGCCCAGCTGAAGGACGCGCCGGTGAGCAGCAACGCTCCGAGCGGCGAACGCTCGACCGACTGGAGCTCGCTGCCCAGCAGCGCAAGCATCCCTGCAAAACCGAGCAGCATGCCCACCACGCGCCGACCCGATACGGGTTCCTTCAGCAGCCACACCGAAAGAGGAACGCTCCACACCGGCATCGTGTATCCGAGGATCGCGGCGCGCCCCGACGAGAGGAGCGGAATTCCGTAGATCGCGAACACGTTCCAGAAGGTCATGTTCACGAGCGAAATCGCGAAGAGTCTTCCGAACTGGCCAGCGGGAATGCGCAGGGTGAACCCGTTGGCCCGCGCGATCAGGAACAGGCCGATTGCGCCCGAGGCAAGGCACCATGTCCGGAAGTGCATCGGCGCCATCTCGCCGAGCGCGATCTTCATCATCGGCCAGTTGAATCCCCAGCCGAGTGTCAGCACGACGAGCAGGCCGATGAGCCGGGGTGGAAAACCGTGACTGTCGCGCACCCGCCTCAGCCTTCCGCCGGGGCGTTCCAGGTGTCCCGCAAGCGCGCCGCCACCTGCTCCGGGTGGATCATCGCGAAGCGCTCCTCGAGGAGCAGGTGCATGTAAGACGCATCCGAGATGTGCAGGGCCGGATTGAGATAGAACCGCGGCAAGAGCCGGGCAACGACCCAGTGCCTGCCGACCGACGCGCCGAATGCATCCGGCATCAGGCAGAGGTTGAAGCTCCAGAGCCCGTACGCGGCAAATCCGCGCAGGATGCGCACCAGGCCGCGGGAAAATCCGGCGATGTCGGCATCGGAAAGGTCGGTGACGGCCGCGCGCCCGGGAAAGACCGCCATCGCGTCACCCAGCAATCCGGATGGCGCGAAGGGCACGAGCCATGCAACCCTATCCTGCACACCCACCCCGCGGGGGCCCGCGCGCTCGGTCTCGATCAGCGTCTCGAGATAGGAGCGGCCGCTTTGCTCGCGCCAGTGCTGCGCGGCGGCGAGCTCGCGCCGCAGCGCGTTCCCCGGATCCGCCGTCGCGACGACCTGCATGTGCGGATGCACCTGCGACGCACCGGCCGGGGGCATGTAGTTCCAGGTCACGATGCCGTAGCCCTGACCGGGCTCGAAGCGACGCGCCGCAAGCCGCAGGAAGTCGCGCGCCGCAACCACGCCGTCCACGACGATCCGTTCGGGCATTGCATCCATCGCGTGGAAATGCTCCGGGCAAAGCGCCGCGATCGCGGACACGTCGTCGTACGGAAAGAGATTCGGCACCACGAGCGCACCCCCGCGCCGCAGCCGTCCGCCCGGCACGAGCTCATCGGGGAATCGCGGGGTGACTGCCTCGATCCGCTCCGGACAGAACGGACATTGCTCGCCCGTAACGCGCACGATCTCGGTCAGATCGGGTGGCGGCATGGCCTTCAGCGTGAAATGACAGATGCGCGCCGAGTTGCCCGTGAGCGGATCGCGGCGCACCTCGCTCTCCACATCGACTGCGGCAAACGCCTTCCGCGGATCATGCAGCCGCGCCCGCTTCGTCTCTCTCCGGAACTCGATGCGGCCGCGCACGCGCTAGGCCTGGACCACGAGCGGCGCAAGCGCGGCGCGCAGTTCCGGCGCAAGAGGCGTCGGGCGATTCGTGTCACGCGCCACGTAGACGTGAACGAAATGCCCTTGCGCGGCCGCGGTCGGCGCGTCGTTCTGGAACAGGCCGATCTCGTAGCGCACGCTCGATCCGCCGAGTCTCGCGACGCGCAATCCCGCATGCACGACGTCGGGAAAACTGATCGGGCTGAAGTAGTTGCACTGAGTCTCGACCACCAGACCGATGACCGGGCTCGCGAGGATGTCGAGCACGCCCTGCTCCATCAGGTACTGGTTCACGACCGTGTCGAAGTAGGAGTAGTAGACGACGTTGTTCACGTGCGCGTAGACGTCGTTGTCCATCCAGCGCGTCGTGATCATCCGGAAGTGGCGGAATTCGCCACGGCTCATGGGAGTGGGCTTGCTCATGTCGTGGCGCGTGCTTTCCCGCTCGAGGCCGAGCGGGATGGGCCGGATTCTAGCAGTCGGGACCGCGTCCGGGCCGCACTCGACTCCCCTGCCCCCGAACCTGCCAAGGGTCTGATTTTCAAGCAGAACTGCTGCGCCGCCAAACGCTCTGCTGCGTCGCACAAATTCTTCTTGACTTCCCATGATTCCCATGTACAATTTTAATTGTGCAGCGCAATATCGAGGTTTGAAGATCAAGTTGAGACCGAGCACGATTGTGCAACGCAAGATACCAGACCATCGAGAACGACTGCAGAACCGGATTCAGTGAACCAAACATAGGAGATCACCATGTACGTCACCCCTGAACAAGTCACCGCCGCCGGCAAAGCCAACGTCGAAGCCGCACTTGGGTTCGCCCAGTCGCACTTCGCCGCGCTCGAGAAGCTTGCGGCCCTCAACTTCAACGCGACAAAAGGCGCGTTCGAAGATTCCATGAACCACGCCAAGGCGCTGATGAACGTGAAAGACGTTCAGGAGTTCGTGAACATCAACTCCGCCGCCGCCCAGCCGACGATCGACAAGATCATCGCATGGCAGCGCAGCGTGTACGAACTGGCGACGCAGTCGCAGGCCGAATACACCCGCTACTTCGAGAGCCAGACCCAGGAGCTCAACAAGGGCGCCGCCACCTACATCGACAAGTTCGCCAAGAACGCGCCGGCCGGCTCGGATGTCGCGATCGCTGCAGTCAAGTCCGCGATGGCCGCCGCCAACTCGGCGTATGACAGCATGACGAAGGCCGCCAAGCAGGCGACCGAGCTCGCCGAAGCCAACATGGCCGCAGTTACGGCCGCGGCGACGACCAAGAAAAAGGCCGCCTAACCGCTCTCGCTGAGTGAGAATGCCTTTACGAACCCCCGGGGCTCCCCGGGGGTTTTTGCTTTCCCGCCCTATCTCGATCACGCCGAGCTGCGCCCGGCCGGTCAGCTACCGGGCGTACGGCGATTCTTCCTGAATTTCTTCCCAGATTGCGCCCGTCTCGGTCTTTGCAGCGTATCTCAGACGCAAATCAGGTGCGCATTCTCTCGCAAGTTGATGGACCTCCGGCTGCCAGCGACTCACCTCGCTAGCGCACCATGGTGTTTAGCTCGAAGATCGGCTGCAGGATGGCGAGCACGATCACCAGGACCACGGCGCCCATCACCAGGATGAGCAGCGGCTCGAGCAGGGTCATGAGGCCCGTGATGCGCCGCTCCAACTCGCGCGACTGCTGGCTCGCGACGCGCTCGAGTATCTCGCCGAGCTTTCCGCTCGCCTCTCCGCTGGCGATCATGTGCACCATCAGTGGCGGAAACAGGCGGCTCGCGCCGAGCGAGCGAGCAAGCGTCGAGCCCTGCTCGACGCGCTGGCCCGCTTCTGCTAGCGCCGCGCGCATCGGCAGATTCGAGACCGAGCCTTCACTCGCCCGAAGCGCGGTCCGCAGCGGCACGCGACTACCCACGAGAATCGCCAGCGTGCTCGCAAGGCGCGCGGTGTTCGCCCCGCGAAATAGCATGCCGACGAGTGGAACCTTAAGCAGGAAACGGTGCCAGCGCGTCCGCACAGCTTCGCCGCGGAGCGCGGCCCGCGCAACAAGAACCGCGGCGACGAGCGCCGCAAGCGCGTACAGCCCCCAGTTCCGCACGAAGTCCGAGACCGCAATGAGTCCGCGGGTAAGTAGCGGCAGCGCCTGCTGTGTGTTCTCGAACACGCGGACCACTTGCGGCACCACGAAGACCAATAGTCCCACGACCACCGCCACCGCGACGACCGTCACCAGTGCGGGATACACGAATGCGAGCTGTATCTTGCCCCGCAACGATTCGCGCTCCTCGGTGTAGTCGGCCAGACGCAGCAGAACTTGCGGCAGTCGACCCGAGCGCTCGCCCGCGTCAACCAGCGTCCGATACAGCTCCGGGAAAGTGGCCGGGTGCTTCCTCAGCGAACGCGAGAAAGAATGGCCGGCAAGCACGTCGCCGCGCACCGCGGCAAGGAGCTGTCGTTCGCGGGGAGATTCCGCCTGCTCGATCAGCGCATTCAGCGTCTGCTCGACCGTGAGGCCCGCGCCGAGCAGCGTCGCTAGCTGGCGGGTCATCAGCGCCAGGGCGCTGGCGTCGAGCCCTCGGCCGGCCGAGCGGCCCGATTTCTTGCGCTTCTCCCGCTCGGAGATTGGTTCGACCGAAACGGGGGTGAGGCCCTCCTCGCGCAGCCTGGCACGAGCCTGGCGGGCGCTGTCGGCTTCCAGAACGCCGCGCCTCTTGCGGCCATCCAGTGCGACCGCCTCGTAGTGGAACGCGGACATCAGCCCGCGCTACGTGTCGGATTCGGCCGCGGCGCGCGCAACGCGCAGCACTTCTTCGAGCGTCGTCTCGCCCGCGGCAATCCAGCGCATCCCATCCTCGCGCAATCCCACGGTGCCTCGCTTCTCCATGTGCTCGCGCAGCAGCGGCTCCGATGCACCGCCGTGCACTAGTTCGGCAAACGCGCGGTCCGCAACCAGCAGCTCGTAAATCCCGGTGCGCCCGCGGTACCCCGTCCCGCTGCACGATGCGCAGCCCACCGCGCTGTAGAGCGCCCGCCCCACCAGGCCAGCCGGGAGGTGGGCGTGATCGGCGACGCCCGCCGGTGCAGGGGTCTTGCAGTTCGGGCAGAGGCGTCGCACGAGCCGCTGCGCCAGTACGCCGAGCAGCGTCGATGCGAGCAGAAACGGCTCGACCCCCATGTCCATCAGCCGGGTCACCGCGCCCACGGAGTCGTTGGTGTGGAGGGTGGCAAGCACGAGGTGGCCGGTGAGACTCGCCTGGACCGCGATTCGTGCGGTCTCGAGGTCGCGGATCTCGCCGATCATGACCACGTCCGGATCCTGCCGTAGGATCGCGCGCAGGGCGCGCGCGAAAGTCATATCGATCCCCGGATTTACCTGCGTCTGGCCGATACCGTCCAGGTCGTACTCGATGGGATCCTCCACGGTCATGATGTTCAGGCGGTACGCGTCGAGCCTGGAAAGCGCGGCGTAGAGTGTCGTCGTCTTGCCCGAACCAGTCGGGCCGGTCACCAGAACGATCCCGTGAGGCTGGCGTATGAGCCGGTCCATCCGGTCCCGGGTGGCATCGCTCATGCCGAGGCGCGTGAAGTCGAGCACCCCCGTGTCCTTGTCAAGCAGGCGCAACACGACGCGCTCGCCGTGCCCGGTTGGCAGCGTCGAGACGCGAACGTCCACGGGACGCCCGGCGATGCGCAGCGTGATTCGACCGTCCTGCGGAAGGCGCTTCTCGGCGATGTCGAGCTGCGCCATCACCTTCACGCGCGACACCAGCGCCGCATGCAGGGCGCGCGGCGGCTCGAGCACCTCCCGCAGCGTGCCGTCGGTGCGAAGGCGCACCAGCGACCGGCCCTCAAACGCCTCGATATGGATATCGGAAGCCCGCTCGCGCAGCGCCTGCGTAAGAAGCGCGTTGAGAAACCGAATAATCGGGGCGTCGTCTTCGGCGTCGAGTAGGTCTGTGACTACGGGTAGGCCCTCCGCCAGCGCCTTTAGATCACCCGCACCGCTGAAGTCGTCGATCAGGCTGGCGATACCGTCGGAATGCTCGCGCGTGTAGGCATGGGCGAGTCGGCGCTCGAACACGTCAGCGGGTAACATCACCGGCTTCAACGGCAGCCCCAGTACCCGCCGCACCTCGCCGAGGACGGCCGTGTTGATCTCGGGGCGCACCCAGATCTCGGCGCCCTCCGGTACGGCGCGCGCCGCGAGGACGCCGTGCGCCCGCGCGAAGTGGTAGGGAAGCTGCCGCGCGAATTCTGGATCGGCTTGCGGGAGCGTAGCGGCGGTCGCGTGGGCGAGTACCGGGCGCTCCACCAGCGCCTCGGATTTCTGGGGCAGGGTCGGTACACTCATTGGGTGAGGGTCTCCATGGCCAGCGCGCGATCAGGGCGGGCTAGGCGCGCCCGTGTCCCAGGGAAGTGGCATGGTCTCCTGCTGTGCCGCGCTCGATTCGCCCGCGGAAGGCTCTGTTGGGTTCGGCGCGGATTGTTGCTGCGCGGTGCTCGGCTGCCCCCCGGGGGGGCTCACTGGCGCCTGTGGGGGTCGCTGCCGGTCGGGGCTCAATTGCGAAGAGCCGCGCTCGGGCGGCGGATTCTTCGTACCTCGTAGATCCATCATCGGAGGGAGATCCGGCACCGGCATGTAGGGGAGCACGGCGCTGGGCGGCAGGCGGTTGGCTCTTTGCGTGTCACGGATGTAATCGTACCGCTCCCCGGTGAGCCGGCCGGCGGCCTCGGAATCCCGGATGACAACCGGGCGCAGGAACACCAAGAGGTTGGTCCTCTCGCGCTTGCGCGTGCTATAGCGGAACAACCAGCCAATCAACGGCACGTCCCCCAGCACCGGAACCTTCTGCACGGTCGAGTCCACTTCGTCTTGAATCAGTCCGCCGAGAACGATCATCTGGCCGTCATCGACGACCACTTGGGTTTCCAGCGCACGCTTGTTCAGAATGATGCCGTCAGGGTTGTTCTGATCAAAGATGCTGGACACTTCCTGGTAGAGACCGAGCTTCACCGTATCCCCCTCGGCCACCTGCGGGCGCACGCGCAGGGCAACCCCGATATCTTGACGCGTGACGGTCTGGAACGGGTTCGTCACACCCGAGCCGGTGCCTGCGAGCGTGAAGCTTCCCGTGATGATCGGCACGTTCTGCCCGACGATGATGCGTGCCTCCTCGTTGTCCAGTGTGATCAGGTTGGGCGTCGAAAGGATGTTGGCGTTCACGTCCGCCTCGAGCGCGCGCGCCAACGCCTGGAGGTTGAAGATCTGCTGGCCGGCAACCGTGATTATTCCATTGACTACCCCCAAACTCAGTCCCTGGGCAAGGCTCGGC
>JBAVOG010000681.1:0-2409 GCA_049691875.1 Burkholderiales bacterium
GACCAGCTCGAGCGCCTCTATCGCCTGCGCGAAGGCCACCTCGCGCGACGGCCGCTCCGCCTGCCCGTAGTAGGCGGCGAGCGCGACGTTCTCCAGGATCGACAGTCGCCGGAAGGGGCGCGGAATCTGGAACGTGCGCGCGATGCCGTAGTGCGCGACCCGGCTCGCGCCGTGGCCGGCAATCTCGCGGCCCCGGAGGCGGATCGAACCCGCCGTGGGTGCGAGGGTCCCCGCGATCAGGTTGAACGTCGTGCTCTTGCCCGAGCCGTTGGGGCCGATCAGCCCGAGGAGCTCGCCCTCCTTCAGCTCGAACGAGACCCGGCTGACCGCAGTGAAGCCGCCGAACTGCTTGGTGAGGCCGCTGACCGTGAGCATCGCAGGCAGGGCCGCCCTACTCCCTCTCCCTGGCGGAGAGAGGGCGGAGCGCGGCCGTCGTCGCCCGGCGGCCGGCTACTTGGCGTAGGCCGAGCTCTTGGGAATCGGCAGCACCGGGTCCGCGGTCTTGATCGCCGTGGGCCACACGATGCGCGTCTCGCCGCCCGTGTACTGCATCACGACGGGCGAACTGCGCTCGTTCTGGCCTGCCATCTCAGTGCCGGGCGGGTAGAACTTGACGCCGTACCCCTGGATCGTGCCGCCGACGGGGATGTCGGTGTCGAGCGCGGCCTTCCTGAGCGCTTCCGGATCGATCCCGCCGTACTTCTTGATCGCGCGCGGCAGCACGTCGGTGAAGAAGATCCACGACTGGTTGAACCCCATCGAAGTGTGGGGCGGCACCTCGGCCGCCTTGGTTTCCGCCTTGTAGCGCTTCACCATCTCCTCGGTAAGCCCGCCCAAACCCGGCTTCAGCGTCTTCGGATCGAGGATCTGCGCCGCCACCGGGTCGACGTTGTAGATGTACTCGGCTTCCTTGCCGAAAGCCTGCTTGAGCTTGTCGTACTGGCCGTAGCCCGCACCGTGGCCGATGAGCGCGCGCCACTTCAGCCCCTGCTCGCGCGCCTGGCGCCAGAAGAGCGTGATATCGGGGTTGTAGCCCGTGTGCAGGATGACGTCAGGCTGCGCCCGGCGCAGCTTGGTGACGAGCGACGACAGGTCCGGCGCGGTCGCCGAATAGCCTTCCTTCAGCACGACGTTCATGCCGTACTTCTTGCACACTTCCTCGTTGCCGGCGGCCACGCCCGTGCCGTAGGGGCCGTCCTCGTAGATGATCGCGACCTTGAGCTCCTTGGGGTCGATGCCCATCTTCTTCTGCGAGTTCTCGTTCAGGAACGAGCACGAGGCGGCGCCGAACTGGTCGGAGTGCACCTGGGCGCGGAACACGTGCGTGAGGTTCTTGCCCTTGAACACGCTCGAGGCGACGCACACGTTCGCCCACATGAACTTCTTCGCCGCGTCGACCTTCTGCGCCATCGGCACGCAGTGCGCGCTCGAGTAGACGCCCATGACCAGGTCCACCTTTTCCTGATCCAGGAGGCGCGTGGCCTCGTTGATCGCCACCTCGGCCTTCGACTGGGCATCGGCGTAGATCGGGTGGATCTTGTAGCCCTCGACCCCGCCCTTCTCGTTGATCATGTCGATGGCGATCTTGGTGCCGATGCCCGCGGCCTGCGACCCGCCGGCCGCGAACGGCCCGGTGTAGTCGTAGATGACGCCGATCTTGATTTCCTTACCCTGCCCGACGGCAAGTGACGGCGCCACGGCGAGTGCCGCCGCGACCACGAGCACGCGCATTCCGTAGTTATGCATGGGTAGCTCCTCCTTGAGTGGATCAGTGTTTCGCACACCGGGCTGCAGTGTCAAGGGCCGTTCAGCCGGCCGCCGAGCGCACCAGCGTCGCGCCCATCTCGGCGATCGCAAGCACGGCTGCATTAGTATTGCCCGAAACCACCGCTGGCAGGATCGATGCGTCGATCACCCGCAGGGCTGCGACGCCCCGCACGCGCAGCTGCGCGTCGACCACGGCGCGCGCGTCCTCGCCCATCCGGCAGGTGGAGGTGGGATGAAACACCGTATCGCCCACTTCCCGCCCGAAGGCGAGCCAGTCGTCGTCGCTCTGCACCCTGGGGCCCGGCTGGACCTCCTCGGCCACGTAGCCCGCGAGCGGCGGAGTATTGACGAGCCGGCGGACGAATTTGAGCCCGGCGACCATCGTGCGGCGCTCGTTCTCCGTGGAGAGGTAGTTGTAGCGGATCGCGGGCGCCGCCGTCGGGTCGACCGAGCGGATGCGTATCGACCCGCGCGACTCCGCCTGCAGTTGTGACAGCGACACCGTGAAGCCGGAAAACGGGTGCAGCACGCCGCCGCGCTTGGCGGTGGAAAAATTGATGAAGTAGATCTGCGCGTCGGGGCGCCGAAGCTCGGGGCGCGTGCGCAGGAAGGCGGCCGCGTAGCCGGCGCTCACGGTGAACG
>JBAVOG010000682.1:0-1891 GCA_049691875.1 Burkholderiales bacterium
ATCGCTGGCCGTGCGGCGCGCGTTGCGAACGCCGATCGTCGACATGGTCGATCGCGCCGGGCAGGAGCTCAAGGGCAAGGGGCTGAACGAGCTGCGGCGTGCTGCGGACCGTCTGAAGGCCCGGCTACGCACCGAAGGCATGCGCGACGAGCTGGTGGCCGGATGTTTTGCGCTGGTCCGGGAGGTTGCCGGCCAGACGGTGGGCATGCGGCACTTCGATTGTCAGATCCGCGGCGGATGGATTCTCGTGAACGGCATGATCGCGGAAATGGAGACCGGGGAGGGCAAGACTCTGACGGCGACCCTACCCGCGTGCACGGCCGCACTCGCGGGTTTTCCGGTGCACGTCATCACCGTGAACGACTATCTGACAGCGCGCGACGCAGAGTCGATGCGCCCGGTCTACGCGGCGCTCGGGCTGACTGTGGGCGTGGTCATTCACGGCGGCGACCCGGCAAGCCGCCGCAATGCTTACGGATGCGACATCACCTACTGCACGAACAAGGAACTCACCTTCGACTATCTGCGCGACCGGATCGCGATCGGATCGCATACCAATCGCGTCCAACTCCAGGTCGAAAAGATCGCGGGAACGGAAACGCGCTCCGCCAAACTGGTGCTCCGGGGGCTGTATTTCGCCATCGTCGACGAAGCGGACAGCGTCCTCGTGGACGAAGCGCGTACGCCACTCGTGATCGCCGGCCAGGGAGACTCGGGCGGGGCCCGGGTGACTTACGAGGGCGCCCTGAGTCTCGCGGGGCGCCTTCTGCCCGGCGCGCATTTCGCGCTCGACAGCCGCGAGCGTCAGGCGCACATCACCGATGCGGGGCGAGAGCAGCTCGAGGAATGGGCAGTTGCCCTGCCAGGCGTGTGGAGCGGACGCAGACGGCGCGAAGAGCTGGTCGGCAGGGCGCTTGCCGCCCTCCATCTCTTCGAGCGCGACAAGCACTACCTGGTGCACGAAGGAAAGATCCAGATCATCGACGAGTCGACCGGGCGCGTGTTGCCTGATCGGAACTGGGAGCTCGGCCTGCACCAGATGGTGGAGGTGAAGGAGGGGTGCGAGATCAGCGATCAGCAGGCATCCCTCGCGCGCATGACCTATCAGCGGTTTTTCCAGCGCTACCTGCATCTCGCCGGCATGACCGGCACCGCCAGCGAGATTGCCGGCGAGCTGTGGTCGACATACCGGCTGCCGGTCGTAAAAGTGCCAACGAACCGCCCGGGCCAACGCAAGAATTTGGGCGAGCTCGTCTACGTCAGTGAGCGTGAGAAATGGAACGCCATCGCGCGCCGCGTTCGCGAAGTCAGCTTACAGGGCCGTCCGATACTGATCGGCACCCGATCGGTCGCCGCTTCGGAGCTCTTGAGTGCGATCCTTACGACGCACGGCGTGAGCCACAGGCTCCTCAACGCCCGGCAAGACAAGGAAGAGGCGGACGTGGTCGCACAGGCCGGCCAGCGCGGGAAAGTGACTGTTGCCACGAACATGGCCGGGCGTGGTACCGACATCGCACTCGGGAAGGGTGTCGCGGAGCTGGGCGGTCTGCACGTGATCGCAAGCGAGCTGCACGAATCCCGGCGCATCGACCGGCAACTCTTCGGCCGGTGCGCTCGACAGGGGGACCCGGGGTCGTTCGAGGCGATCGTCGCAGCCGAGGACGAACTGTTGCGCACCTACCTCGGCCCTGCCGCACGATGGGTTTCCCGCCATCGAGGCATCACCGGGCGCAAGCTCGGGCAACGGTTGCTTCGCCGCCTGCTGAGGACGGCACAACAGCGTGCCGAGCGCAGCCACGCGCGCCTGCGCAAGGACCTGCTGAACATGGATGAGCAGCTCGGGGATCTGCTCGCCTTCTCGGGGCGGGGCGAGTAAAGCTTTTTCCCCTCC
>JBAVOG010000683.1:0-1809 GCA_049691875.1 Burkholderiales bacterium
GTCTGGAATCGTTTGTCGAAGGCGGCGCTGCAGCGGCGGCACGCGCGTCAGCGTCGTTCGGCGTACCTCAGATGCTTTCGTCGGTTGGCGTGCCGGGGCTCGAGGCGACTGCGGCGGCGGCCGACAACCTGCGCGTGTATCAGCTCTACGTGCGCAGCGACGCAACCGGGGTCGACGACTGCGTGCGCCGCGCCCGGGATCACGGCTATCGCGCATTCTGCCTGACGGTCGACAGCGCGATGTACAGCCGGCGGGAGCGCGATCTGGCGGGGCGGTTCATCAAACCCTGGCGCGCCGATGCCGCTGCCGGCATGGCCTATCAGGCCGCGCTCTCGTGGGACGAAGTCAAGCGCTTCAAAGACCGCCACGACCTGCCGCTGATCCTGAAGGGCATCGCGACTGCAGAGGATGCGCAGATCGCGGTGGAGCATGGCGTCGACGTGATCTATGTGTCGAATCACGGCGGGCGCCAGCTCGATCACGGCCTCGGCAGTGCGGCGGTGTTGCCCGAAGTCGTGGCCGCCGTCGCGGGGCGTGCGCAGGTCTGGGTCGACGGCGGATTCATGCGCGGCTCCGACATCGTGAAGGGGATTGCGCTCGGCGCGCAATGCGTCGGACTGGGTCGGCTGGCGTGCCTCGGCCTCGCGGCCGACGGCGTGGCCGGGCTGGTGCGCGCACTCGAGATCGTCGCGGAAGAAGTGCGCATCTGTCTAGCGCTGCTCGGCGTGACGTCATTCGCCGCGCTGACGCCGGCGCATGTCGCCGCGGCGCCCGTGGTAATTGAGCCCGGTGCACTCAGCGCCTTTCCGCTGTTAGGCGCCGCGGTGGAGCATCCGCCGCAGCCGGACTAGAACCTATCTGACAAATACACGCGATTCAGGTCGACACGCCATATCCCGAGCCGCTCTTGCAATACTCGTCGCGCGGCGGGCTGAATATATCGAGCACGACCGCGCCTTCGGCGCCAACGCGAATGCCGTGCGGCACGCCGCCCGGCGTATGCCAGAACTCGCCCGCGCTGACTGCGACCTCCTCGGCGCCCTGGATGCGCGTTGCCGTTCCCTCGAGGAGCACGCCCCATTGCTCGTTCGGATGGCTGTGCACCTGCCCGACGGCATTGGGCACCATGCGCACCACCGAGAGCATGACGTTGTCGCCCACGAAGATACGCGTCTCCACGCCCTCGGCCAGGGTGCGAGCGATACCGCGCGCGTCGTTGGCGAGGCTATAAACCCAGTCTGCTTTCGGCATTCCGTCCTCCGTCCAAAGACTCCTGATCGTCTCGGATTTGGCCTCGCGCCGTCCCAGGGGAAGCAACGCTTCCTGGGAAAGTGTATGCCCCGACGTGTCGATGCCAGTCTCGAATCCCAAGCGCGCCCTCCCTAGGGCGAATACTGTAGACCTGCGCACCCTGCGGAGACGAGCAGCATGACATGCCTGAGCGTGCGGTGGCCCGCCGCAGACGCTCGCGCCCGGATCATCGCTGCAATGTATTGATGCGACGGGTTTTTATCGAGACTACCGGACTACTCCGAGGCGGCAGCTCGACGACCCATTGACGCCCCTCACTGAATGAGCAATCATTCAGTCAACGTTGGCGTGCGATCCCGACCGAGCAATGCGACCCGCTGCTCCGGTGCGGATCGCGGTCCATTCGATCAAGGAGGAACTGCGCGATGCAACTTCAGGGAAAAACCGCCGTTGTCACCGGCGCTGCATCCGGAATCGGGCGCGCGACCGCGGAAAAACTCGCCGCCGCGGGCGCGCACGTCCTGCTCGGCGACATCGCCATGGAAGCCGGCGAGGCCG
>JBAVOG010000684.1:0-17632 GCA_049691875.1 Burkholderiales bacterium
CTCGACGTCCGGGCGGATCATGGCGCCGGTAAGGCGCTCCGCACTTGCAAGGACGGCGCGATCACCGATCAGCCGCACCGCGGCGCGCTCGGTGACCTGCGGCTTCGCGAGCAGCTTGGCGACGAGCTCGGGGCCGACGCCGTTCGGATCCCCGGCGAAGAACGCGATGCGCGGCCGGTGGTCGATGCTCATCGTCCCTTGAACTGAGGGTTGCGTTTCGCGAGGAACGCCGCCGCGCCCTCGCGAAAATCTTCGGTGTCGAAGCAGGCAAACGCCTCGTCGCGCTCGGCATCGGTCAGCGGACGCGGATCGGCCAGACGCCGCGCGAACTTCTTGTGCCACCTCGCCACGAGCGGTGCCCCTTCGGCGATGCGCCGCGCCGTGGCCAGCGTCTCCCGCTCGACCTCGGCATCCGGTACCACGCGATTGACGAGCCCTTTCTCGTAGGCTTCGCGGACTCCCCAGATGCGTCCCTCGAGAATCATCTCGAGGCCGTTCGCATAGCCCAGCAGGTCGAGCATGCCCTGCATCTCGGTATGCGACTCGACCAGCCCGAGCTTCTTGACCGGCACGCCGAAGCGGGCCGACTCGCCCGCGATTCTCAGGTCGCACCGCGATGCGACCAGCAATCCGCCGCCCACGCACGCGCCGTGGATCATCGCCACCGTCGGATGCCGGCATTCCGAGATCGCGCGCATCGCGCGCTCGACTCGGGTACCGTATTCCTTGGCGAGTCGCGAATTCGCACGCGTTGTCGCGAACTCCGAAATGTCCGCGCCGGCGCCGAATGCCTTCTCGCCCGCGCCGCGCAGCACGACGCAGCGCAACGACTCGTCGCCGTCCATGGCCACCATGAAATCCCCGAGTTGTGCCCACATCGGGAGGCCAAGGGCGTTCAGTCGATCGGGATTTGAGAGCGTGACGGTCGCGATCGAACCGTCAGGACCGTCACGCGCGAGCAGGATGTCGCCAGGCACGAGGGCTCCTATCCGTAGAAGAAGTGCACGAGTGAGAGTGGAACCGCGGGGACGTAGGTCACCAGCAGGAGCACGACGACCAGCACTGCGATGAAGTACACGTTCGTGCGTGTGACGGTCCAGATATCCTCTTTTGCGATCGCACAAGCCGTTGCGAGCACGCTCGCGACCGGCGGGGTCTGCTGGCCGATGCCCAGATTGACCGTGACCACGAGGCCGAAGTGCACCGGGTCGATACCGACCGCATTGACGAGCGGCATCACCACCGGCACCGTGAGAATGATCGCCGCTGCGGAGTGAAGGAACAGTCCGAGCAGCAGGAAGAGCAGGTTCAGGATCGCCAGGACGACCCACTTGTTCGACGTGAGATCGATGATCGCTCCGGCGAGCTTTTGCGGGACCTGCTGTTCGGTCAGGTACACGCCGAGCAACGCGGAGGCGGCGACCAGGAGCATCACGACGGCGGTCTGGACACCGCCCTCGATGATCGCGTCCCGCAGGTGCCGCCAGTCGAGCTCCCGGTATACACCCAGGCCGATGAAAAGCGCCGCCACAACCGCGAGCGCGGCGCCCTCGGTGGCGGTCACGACACCGCCGAATATGCTCCCCAGAATGATCAGCGGCAGCGTCAGGGCCCAGGCCGCTTCGCGAAACGTGCGTCGCACTCTGGCCCACTGAAACGACTCCTCGACCGGATAGTTGTACCGACGCGCGAACCAGTAGGCCATCCCCATCAGCCCTAAACCACCGAGCACGCCCGGCACGATTCCCGCGACGAACAACTGCACGACTGATGTGTCCGCCATGACGGCGTAAAGAATCATCGGAATGGACGGTGGAATGATCACGGCGAGCGTGGCCGAAGACGACATCACCGCCGCGGCGAAGGCGGGCGGGTAGCCGCGCTTCTTCATCGCGGGGATCAGCACCGACCCGAGCGCCGCGACGTCCGCAACGGCGGAGCCGGAAATCTCGGCGAAGAAGAGCGACGTGCCGATTGCGGCCATGGAAAGTCCGCCGCGAACGAACCCGAGCAGCGCGGAGGCGAATGCGATGAGGCGCCGGGAGATCCCCGAGGCGTTCATGATCGCGCCGGCAAGGATGAACAGCGGGATGGCCAGCAGCGGAAAGCTCGTTGCGCCGCTGTACATCACGATCGCGACGTTTGGCAGCGTATCGACGCCCTGGGTGGTCAGCATCGCCACGACCGCCGCGATGCCGAGCGCCACCGCGATCGGTACGTCGATGAGCACCAGCGCGAGCACCCCGACGAACAGCAGCAGGATCGCCATATGTGGCTAATGCAGCCGTTCCGCGATGCTGGCGCCGACCGCTCGGCCGGAGCGTGCGTCCCGGAGCGCGCCAGGCAGCAGGAGAAGCTCCGCGATCACGAAGAGCGCGGCGCCGATGGGAATCACCGACTGGACGTACTGGTTCGACACGTCCGGAAGACCGACGAGATAGTCGGTGGCGAGCACCTCGAGTACCGACCACCCCACCCAGGCGAGCAGGACGAAGAAGCCGATCGTAAGGGCTTTCGCGAGGACCACCACCCAGATTCGCACAGCAGGCGCGAGGCTTCTGACCAGTCCGGGGAAGCCGATATGGGCGCCCTTCAGCGCGGCGAGCGCGGCGCCGTAGTACGTGACCCACGCGAGCAGCACCGAGGCGACCTCGTCGTACCAGACCAATGGCCGCCCGATCATCCGGAACACGACTCCGAGAGCCACCTCGACGAAGAGAACCAGCATCAGCGTGATGACGACCCATTCCATCAGCCGCTCGAATGCGGCGCGCAGGGGTTCGGCGCGATTGGACACGTCGTTCGGTAGAGAGCTTGGAGTGGATTGCGGGGCGTCGGAGCGCGCGGTGACGGCCATCAGGCCATCACCGCGGGTACCGCCGATCGCCCGTCAATTGGCGCGGATCGGGCGCCGGGTCACTTGCCGAGCGCGATGGCGCGATCGATCACTTCCTTGGCGCCAGGCACTTCCTTCGCGAACTCCTCGTAGATCGTGCCCGAGGCAGCGACGAATGCAGCCTTGTCGGCCTCATTGACCTGGATGCCCCCGGCCTTGAGCTTGCCGAGCAGATCCATGTCGCCGGCGGCCGCGGTCGCGTACACGAATGCCTGCGTCTCCTTGGCAGTGTCTTCGAGGGTCTTACGCACATCCGGCGGCAGCGATGCCCACTTCTTCGCGCCGACGGTGACATAGGCAGGCGTATACACATGCCCAGTCAGCGAGAGGTATTTCTGCACCTCCTGGAATTTTGCGCTGTAGATCTGGGTGAACGGATTCTCCTGCCCGTCCATCACGCCGGTCTTGAGCGCAGTGAACACCTCGGAGAACGCCATCGGGCTCGGAGTTGCGCCGTACGCCTGGAACATCTTCACCCGCCACTTGCCCTTGGGCGTGCGCAGCTTGATGCCCTTCAGGTCGTCGGGCTTCACGATCGGCCGCACGTTGTTGGTGATGTGGCGGTAGCCGTTCTCCCATACCGCGATGACCTTGAGCCCCTTCTTCTCGGCGGCCGGCTCGATCTTGGTCCAGAAGAGCTCCTTCTCGATGCGCTTCATGTGATCGCGGTCTTTGACGAGATAGGGCATCTCGAAGACGCCGAAGATGTCCGCCTCGGACGACATCACGGTCGAGGGAAGCGCGAAATCGACCGTACCGAGCTTGAGCTTCTGCAGGAGCTCCCGGTCGTTGCCGAGCTGGCTCGAGCCGAACACCACGACCGTTGCCTTGCCGCCGAGCTTGGCGTTGGCGCGCTTGGCGAACTCGTCCGCGCTCGCCTGGAACAGCGAGCCGGGCGCAGCCACGTGCCCGAACTTCAGCTCCGTCTGCGCCACGGCAGGCGTGGCGATTGCCGCGCCCGCAAGGGCGATAAGCAGATTGCGTAGTTTCATGGTCCTCCTCCTTCGGGTTGCCGAGCGTCGCCGCGGTCAGGCCGCCGCGCGCGCTCTGGTCTGATGACGTTCCGTCAAGTATTGCATCGCTGCGCTGACACCGCCTGCCTGGTGCGGAATTCCGGCGAGCGAAAGACCCATCTCGACCCCCGCCAGCGTTCCGATCAGCGTCAGATCGTTGAAGTCGCCGAGGTGCCCGATGCGGAACACCTTGCTGGCGACTTTTCCCAACCCGGTGCCGAGCGACATGTCGTAGGCGTCGAGCACGACCTTTCGCAAATGATCCGCGTCGTGCCCGGCCGGTACCATGATCGCGGTCAACGAGCTGGAATACTCCTCCGGCACTGCGCACAGGATCTCGAGGCCCCAGGCACGCACGGCCCGGCGCGTCGCCTCGGCGTGTCGATCATGTCTTGCAAATACGTTCGCGAGCCCTTCCTCCTGCAGCATCGCAAGCGCTTCGCGCAGTCCGTAGAGCAGATTCGTGGCCGGTGTATACGGGAAGTAGCCGTTCTTGTTCGCCGCGAACATCTCCTCCCAGTTCCAGTACGACCGGGCAAGCTTCGCCTGCTTCGCGGCGGCGCGCGCCTTCTCGCTGGGCGCGTTAAATGAGAGGCCGGGCGGGAGCATGAGCCCCTTCTGCGATCCGGCCACGGTCACGTCGACGCCCCACTCGTCGTGGCGGTAGTCGATCGACCCGAGGGAGGAGATGGTGTCCACGACCAGCAGCGCGGGGTGACCGGCCGCGTCGATCGCCTTGCGAACGAGCGGAATCCGGCTCGTGACCCCGGTGGACGTCTCGTTGTGCACCACGCACACGGCCTTGATCGAATGCGCCTTGTCCTCGCGCAGCCGGGCTTCGAGCGCGGCCGCATCCGCGCCGCGCCGCCAGTCGGTCGGGATGAACTCCGTCTGCAAGCCGAGCCGCACCGCCATCTTCTGCCAGAGCGAAGCGAAGTGACCGGTCTCGAACATGAGCACCCGTTCGCCGGGCGAAAGGGTGTTCACGAGCGCCGCTTCCCAGGCGCCGGTTCCGGAGGCTGGGTAAATCACGACCGGCTGGCGCGTCTGGAAGACGTGCTTGAGCCCCTCCAGCACTTCCAGTCCGAGCCGGCCAAACTCCGGTCCGCGGTGATCGATGACCGGCATGTCGATCGCCCGCAAAATGCGATCCGGAACGGTCGTCGGGCCAGGAATCTGCAGGAAATGGCGGCCAGCGCGATAAGTCAAGGCGGGACGTCCTCGTTCTGGAAAGAGGCTGTCATGCTAGTGCCCGTGGCGCGAGGCTGGCAAGCGGCTTTTTGTATGCAAACTGCTGCTCCGCAGCATGGCCCCGGCCGCAGTGATCATAACATATTGATAAATATATACTCATGAAAAGAAGCATGGCGAATGGGCCAGGAGTTTTGTATTATCTTTACACAGGGCGGATCGCATTCGCCCGCTATCCCGACTCCCATGGGTGACGCACTCGACACGATCGCCGCCGCTGCGGCGCGCCAGCCGCTCACGGAACGCCGGCTGCTGCACGAGAATGCCGTGGACCGGTTGCGCGACATGATCGTGCAGGGCGCGCTCGCGCCCGGAACGAAGCTGAACGAGCGGGCGCTTTGCGAGCAACTCGGGATCTCGCGCACGCCGCTGCGCGAGGCGCTGAAAGTGCTGTCCACCGAGGGGCTCGTCGAGCTGCAACCGAACCGCGGTGCGGTCGTCGCGACGCTCACCGAGCACATGGTGCGGGAAATCTTCACCGTGATGGCCGCGCTCGAGGCCCTCGCAGGGGAGCTCGCGTGCCGCAACATGACGGACGAGCAATTCAACGAGATCCGTGCGCTGCATTATCAGATGCTGGCGCACCACGCTCGGCGCGAGCTCGCGCCATACTTCCGCTGCAATCAGGAGATTCACCTGGCAATCGTCGCGGCGTCCGGGAATACGACGCTGGCGGGAAGCTATCGGAGCCTCAATGCCCATGTCCGGCGCGCGCGCTACATGGCAAATCTTTCCCAGGTGCGCTGGGACCAGGCCGTGGCCGAGCATGAGGAAATCCTCGACGCCCTGGGCCGGCGCGATGCCGTGCAGCTACAGGGCCTGCTCAGAAATCATCTCGGCAGCAAGCTGACCGTGGTGCTTGCCGCGCTCGGCGCGCTGACCGAAGACGTGAAGGAGACTGCTGATGCCGCTTACGATTGACATTGTGTCCGACGTCGTGTGCCCGTGGTGCTTCGTCGGGAAGCGCAAGCTCGCCACCGCGCTCGACCTGTATGCGAAGGAGCGACCCGATGCGCCGGCGCCACGGGTGACCTGGCGTCCGTTCCAGCTCAATCCCCAGATGCCTGCGGCAGGCATGTTGCGAGCCGACTATGTGCAGCGCAAGTTCGGTCGCAGCGGGACCGAGGTGTACGCGCGTGTATCGCAGGCAGGCAAGGCGGTCGGGATAGACTTCGCGTTCGACCGGATCGTGCGCCAGCCGAATACGCTGGCGGCGCACGCGCTGATCGCGCTTGCGGACAAGCACGGCAAGCAGGACGAGGTGGTGGACGCGCTCTTCCACGCCTATTTTTTCGACGGCCGCGACCTGACCGACGTGGCAACGCTGACGGAAGTGGCGACCGGCGCGGGATTGCCGCGCGACGCGGTCGAGGGCTGTCTTGCCGATGAACAAGCGCGCCGGACAGTGGCCGCGGAAGACGAGCGGGCGCGCGAGATGGGCGTCTCGGGCGTCCCCTGCTTCATCTTCAACGGCCGCACCGCGGTGTCGGGCGCGCACGAGCCGCAGACCTTGCTGCAGGCGATGCTGCAGTCCGAAAGCGCGACGGCGGACGAGCGTTGAGCTCACCGCTGAGCGCGCAGGCGTCGTGACCGCGAATCCTCGAGTCATCGGTTTCGTCCCGCGCGGTGCGGCGCTCGCGGAGAGTGCGCTCGCCGCACGGTTGCGGCGCGAGGTCGACGGGGAGGTGCTGTTCGACGCGGCAAGTCGCGGGCGCTACTCGACCGATGCCTCCATCTACCAGATCGAGCCGATCGGGATCGTCGTGCCGCGCACCGAGGATGCGGCGCGGACCGCGCTCGAAATTGCCGTTGAATCGGGCGTGCCGATTCTGCCGCGCGGCGCCGGGAGCTCGCAATGTGGGCAGGCGGTCGGCGCGGCGCTCATCATCGACAACACGAAATTCCTGAATCAGGTCATCGATATCGATCCGGCGCGGGGCGAGGCGACCGTGCAGCCCGGCCTGGTGCTGGATCGCCTCAATGGCCAGCTGCGGCCACACAAGCTGTGGTTTCCAGTGGATGTCTCGACCGCGGCTCAGGCGACGCTTGGCGGCATGGCGGGCAACAACTCGTGCGGCTCGCGTTCCATCCGGTACGGCAACATGGTGCACAACGTGCTCGGCATCGAGACATGGCTCCCGACCGGCGACACGTTCACGTTCGGCCCGGCAGAGGATGTGCCAAGGGGTCGGGCCGGATACCGCGAGATCGTCGCAAGGATTCATTCCGTCGCAAGCCGCGAAGCGGCCGAGATCGAGGCGCGCTGGCCGAAGGTGCTGCGCCGCGTACAAGGCTACAACCTCGACATGGTACGGCCGCGCGCCGCCCACAACCTCGCACATCTCCTGGTCGGCTCTGAAGGGACGCTGGGCTATTTCAAGCGGCTCCGCCTCAAGCTCGCACCGATTCCACCCGCGAAGACGCTCGGCGTGTGCCATTTCCCGACCTTCTATCAGGCGATGGACCTCACGCGGCACATCGTGCGGCTCGACCCGGAAGCCGTGGAGCTGGTGGATCGAACGATGATTGGCCTGGCGCGCGAGATTCCGGCCTTTCGCGCCACGGTCGATCGGTTCATCCGCGGTGAACCGGATGCAATCCTGCTGGTCGAGTTCGCCGGCGAACACCGCGACGAGCAGCTGCGCAAGCTCGCGCGGCTCGTCGAGCTGATGGGCGATCTCGGGTTGCCGGGCAGTGTCGTCGAGATCACCGACGAGCGGCAGCAGAAGGAGATCTGGGAAGTCCGCAAGGCGGGCCTCAACATCATGATGTCGATGAAGGGGGACGGCAAGCCGGTATCCTTCATCGAGGACTGCGCGGTGCCGCTCGAGCATCTCGCCGAGTACACCGACCGGCTAACCCGCGTGTTCGAAAAGCACGGCACGCGCGGGACTTGGTATGCGCACGCGTCAGTGGGGACGCTGCACGTGCGGCCCGTGCTCAACATGAAGGAGGACGGCGCCCGGAAAATGCGCGCGATTGCCGAGGAGGCGTGCGCGATGGTGCGCGAATTCAAAGGGTCGGCGTTTTCCGGCGAGCACGGCGACGGGCTGGTCCGCTCCGAGTGGATCGAGCCGATCCTCGGGCCACAGCTCGTCCGTGCCCTCGCGGAGATCAAGGACATCTTCGATCCGAAAGGCCTCATGAACCCCGGCAAGATCGTGCGCCCATCGAAGATGGACGACCGCACGCTCTTCCGGTTCAAGCCTGGCTACGCGACGGAACCGCTCGCAACCGCGCTCGACTGGTCGGAGTGGGGCGCACAGGGAAGTGGCGCCGGGTTCGCCGCGGCGGTCGAGATGTGCAACAACAACGGCCACTGCCGCAAGTTCGACGCGGGGACGATGTGCCCGTCGTTTCGTGCGACTGGCGACGAACAGCACCTCACGCGCGGCCGCGCGAATACGCTGCGACTCGCCCTGTCCGGGCAGCTCGGCCGCGACGCGCTCACCTCGGAAGCGATGCATTCGGCGATGTCGCTCTGCGTGAGCTGCAAGGGCTGCAGACGCGAGTGTCCGACCGGGGTGGACATGGCGCGCATGAAGATCGAGTTTCTCCATCACTATCATCGGCGGCACGGCTACCGGCTGCGCGACCGGCTCGTCGCCCACCTGCCGCGCTACACGCCGATCGCGGCACGGTTCGCGCCGCTGCTCAATCTGCGTAATCGATTTCCGCTACTGGCGCGAATCGGGGAGCGGCTGACGGGAATCTCCGCGCGGCGCGCGCTGCCCGAATGGCGCTCCGACCCGTTTCTCGCGTCGCAACCCACCCCTCGAGCGTCCGGCGGCAGCCGCGAGGCCGTGCTCTTTGTCGACACGTTCACCAACGCGTTCGAGCCCGAGAATGCGCGCGCCGCATTGCGCGTCCTGGAGGCCGCCGGGTACGCCGTGCACATTGCGCGGGGTGCGGACGGTGAACGGCCGCTCTGCTGCGGTCGGACCTATCTGTCGACCGGAATGGTGGAAAAAGCGCGCGCAGAAGCGCGGCGCATGCTCGACGCGCTGTTGCCGTACGCGAAGCGCGGCGTGCCGATCGTGGGCCTCGAGCCATCGTGCCTCTTCACCCTGCGCGACGAATTCAAGGCCGAGCTTCCCGGCGCGGACACAGACCTGCTCGCCGCGCAGGCGATGCTGTTCGAGGAATTCCTCGCGCGCGAAAGCGACGCCGGCCGTCTCGCGCTGCCGTTGAAGGGTACCGGTGCGACGCGCGCGCTGCTGCACGGGCACTGCCATCAGAAGGCGTTCGACGCAGTTCCCGCAGTCCGGAAGGTATTGCGGATGATCCCCGGACTCGAGGTCGAAACCGTCGAGTCGAGCTGTTGCGGCATGGCGGGCAGCTTCGGATACGAGGCCGCGCACTATGACGTCTCCATGAAGATGGCCGAGGCCGCGCTGCTGCCGCGCGTGCGCGCTGCCGACGCCGAGACGATCATCGTCGCCGACGGCACGAGCTGCCGTCAGCAGATCCGGGATGGTGCGCAGCGCGAAGCGATCCACGCGGCCCGGGTCCTCGAGCGCGCACTCGCCTGAATGGGCGTAGCGCGCGCGGACCGCTGAACGTGGAGCCCGAAAGCTGGTCGGCGCTGCTTGCCCTCGCGCCCATCACGTTTCTCGGCGCAGTCCTGTACGGGTTGACCGGGTTCGGGTCGGCGCTGATCACGGTTCCGCTCGCGTCGCACTTCTTCCCCCTGCAGTTCGTCATCGCGACCTACTCGGTCGTCGACCTGACCGGCGCGCTGCGAATCGGGCTCCAGAATCCCCGCTACGTAGAGCGTGGCGAGGTCGTCCGGATCGTGCCGCTCATTCTCGTCGGCGTGGTGCTCGGCACGACCGCGCTGGTGAACCTGCCGCGTGCGACCGCAATGCTGGCCCTCGGGCTGTTCATCCTGGCGTACGCGCTCTACACGCTGTTCCTGAGGCTGAGCTCCAGGCGCGTGAGTCGGCGCTGGGCGTACCTGGCGGGCATCACCGGCGGAATCACCGGAACGCTTTTCGGTGCAGGGGGACCCCCCTACGCGATCTATCTCTCTCATCGACCGCTCACCAAGGAGCAGTATCGCGCCACGCTGTCGATGACCTCGGTGTTCAGCATCGGCTTGCGCATGCTCGCATTTCTCGTGACCGGCCTGCTGTTCGATCCCAAGGTGTGGCTGGCAGCCTTAATAGCGATTCCGGCCGTATTGCTCGGCATCGCGGCGGCTTCGCGTGTTTTTCACCGGATCTCGCGCGACACGCTCATGCGCGTCGTCGCGCTTACGCTGCTTGCGATAGGTGTCTCGCTCGTGATGCGGTCGATAAGATGACTGCCGCGGCGGGGGGTGCGGCCGCGCCCTTTGCGACGATGCGGCACAATTCTCCCATCCTCGATTCTCGGTCAGGATTCCCGATCAGGAGTGTCACGATGCTCGAACGATTTCCAATCAACGCCTCCGACTTCGACGGTCCGGTCCTCGTGACCGGTGCCGGCGGCTGCATCGGCAGCTGGACGGTTGCGCTGCTCGCGCGCGCCGGAGTCGACGTCGCGGTATTCGACCTCAATGAGGACAAGCGCCGGCCGGGTCTTCTCATGTCCGATGCCGAGCTTGCGCGGGTACGCTGGCTGACCGGCGACATCGCGGACACGAAGGCCGTGATGCTGGCTGCCGAGGCAAGCCAGGCGCGCGCAATCATTCACCTTGCCGCCCTCCAGGTGCCATTCTGCAAGGCGGATCCGATTGCCGGAGCAAGAGTGAACGTGGTCGGAACGGTCAACGTCTTCGAGGCGGCGCGCAAGCACGGAGTCAAGCGCATCGCGTACGCGAGCTCGGTGGCGGCACTGGGCGCCGTCGAGGAAGGTGCCATGCCGACGCTATACGGGGCCTACAAGTATTGCGACGAGCAGATCGCGCGGGTGTATTGGCAGGACTGGGCGGTGCCGAGCGTCGGCATCCGGCCGGGCGTGGTCTACGGAGTCGGACGCGACCAGGGCATGACATCCAAGACCACTGTGGCGATCCTCGCTGCCGCCGCGGGCAAGCCGTACACCATCGCGTATCGCGGGGGTGTCTCGTGGCTGCACGCCGGCGAGTGTGCGGCGGCGTTCATTCGCGCGGTGGCCGCGGAGCGCAGTGGCGCGCCGGTATTCAACATGAATGGCGTCTATGCATCCGTCGAGGAAGGCGTGCGGATCCTGAAGCGTATAGCGCCGGACGCCAGCATCGAAGTAACGGGGCAAGCTATCGCATTTCCCATGGATCGATCGGACGATCCACTGATGGAATACATCGGAGACTACGGGCGCGTCCCGCTCGAAGACGGTATTCGCGACGCATTCGAGGCCTTCAAGCAACTGCTCGCAGCGGGCAAGGTCTCGGCGGAAAAGCTGGACTGAGACTTACGCGCGCGAGTGCGCGCGATGATGACAATAAATTCCGCCGCGCCTTCGGCGCGATGCGCCGAAGCCGACTCGGCCGGTCTAGGCAAGCACGTCAGGATCGAGCTGACGCTGCAACCAGTTGATCTGATCCTTGAGGAGCAGCTTGCGCCGTTTCAGACGTTGCAGCTGCAGCTGATCCGAATCGAACTGATTGGCGAGCCGCCGGATGACGTCGTCCAAGTCGCGGTGCTCGACCGTGAGCGCAAAGATCCGTTGCTCGAGCTGTGTGCGGTCACCCATTACCTGCTGCATGGCACGCCCCTCCTTCCACCGTACCCGTGAATATTCTAGACCCGCCGATACGCCCATGCGAGCAGAAACACGCCGGCCAGGATCATCGGGGCGGACAGCCACTGGCCCATGGTCAGGCTCAGGGCGAGGAAGCCAAGAAAATCATCGGGTTCACGAAAGAACTCGGCCACGAACCGCATTGCGCCATAGCCGATGAGGAAGACCGCGGAGGCCGCCCCCAACGGCCTGGGGCGTGCCGTGAAGACCCACAGGATCGCGAAGAGCAACAGGCCCTCAAGCGCAAACTGGTAGAGCTGGGACGGATGACGTGGCGCGGCCCCTGCGCCGGGGCTCGCGAAAACCATCCCCCAGGGGACGTCCGTCACGCGGCCGTAGAGTTCGCCGTTGATGAAGTTGCCCAGGCGGCCGGCCGCGAGCCCCAGTGGAATCAAGGGCGCAACGAAGTCGGTCATCTCCAGCCAGCGAAGCTGGTGCTTGCGTGCGAGATACCAGATCGCGATGAGGACGCCGAGAAAGCCTCCGTGAAAAGCCATTCCGCCCTGCCACACCGCAAAGATCTCGAGCGGATGCTGGAAGTAATAGCCCGGCTTGTAGAACAGCACGTACCCGAGCCGCCCGCCGAGGATCACACCGAGCACGACGTAGAACAGGAGATCGTCGAGGACGGACGCAGTGACGCGTCCCGACCGCCCGCGCTTGATGCGGTACCGCCCCAGCACGAACGCCGTCGCGAATCCCACGAGGTACATGATCCCGTACCACCGGACGGCAATCGGGCCGAGGGAGAAAGCTATCGGATTGAAGTCCGGATGAACGAGCATTACTTGGGGGGCGCTACGAGAGGGTACTCCCCCTCGTAGGACACCGGGTCGAAGTTCGGATGAACGAGCATTTATCTCAGCGCGCTAGCCGCGATACACCGGCTCGGGCAGGCTGAAGAATGCGTGCAGGATGTGATAGGCCGTCAAGAAGTTCTTCTGGTGGAAGCTGGCGTGCGAGATTCCGGCCATCACCGCGAATTGCTTGTCCGGATTCGGCAGCCGTTTGAAGAATTCGATCAGGTCGTCGACACTTGCGATACCGTCGAACTCGCCGCGCATGACGATGGTCGGTACGGTGATGCGCGCCGGGTCGACGAGCGGGAGCTTCGAGCACATGTCCACGTAGGTGCCGGTCGGCACCGAGTCGTCGAGCGCGACGATTGCATCCGCGAATGCGCTGATGGTCGCCTCGTCCGCGGTTCCGGGGTGATCGCGCGTGAAGATGCTCCGCACGAACGCGCGGTCGATCGGGCGGCGGTTCTTCGCGAGAAACTCCGGCAGCCGCTTGCGGCGTTCCACGAGGGTCGGGCTGCCTTCGCCCGTCCATACGAAAGCATCCAGCGCCAGTCGCGCGACGCGTTCGGGGTGGCGCTCCGCAAAGAGCGCAGCCTTGAGCGCCCCGGAGGAGATGCCGTAAACGAGGAGGCGCTTGGCGGCGCTCCGGGCAAGGACGTACTCGGTCGCCGCCTCGAGATCGTCGGCGCCATTCGAAATGTCGCAATTGATCGGCCGGCTCTTGTCCGACCGGCCATACCCCTCGTTGTCGAGGCACCAGGTGTCGAAGCCGCGCCGGGCGAACCAGTCCATCACCGATGAGTCGGGTCGACCGGGCACCTGCAGATCGAAGGTCGGTTGCGAGCCCATGGACGAGCCGTGGACGAAGAGGACCGTCCCATTGCGCGCACCGCCCGGCGCGGGCTTGTGCCAGAGAAAGAGCTTGACGTCGCCTTTACGTGTCCAATGCTCGTGACCCGAAACGGGCGAACGCTCCACCGCAGTCTGCATCGTCAATCGCTCCTCCCCGATTCGAGCGCGGAGTCTAGCAACTTCCCGCTGGCGCGTGTCGACGGTCAGCGACGTTCGCGCAGCAGGCCCAGTCGCGCTCCACACTCTATTGCAAGGGCCACGAACGCGCGCACGGAAGGCGATTTGTTCGACGCGCTCCACGCCAGTCCGATCTCCACCGGTGGCGTCGGGTCCTTCAGTGGCCGGTACTCCACGCCCGTCCGGCGCAGATGCCGCAGTGACGCCGGGACGAGTGCCACGCCCATGCCGGCGGCGACCAGGCTCACGATCGTCTGCATCTGGATTGCTTCCTGGTCGATCCGGGGCGCAAACCCGGCGCGCTGGCAGCTACCGACCACGAGGTCGTAGAGGCTCGGGCCGGCCGTGCGCGGAAACACGATGAAGGGCTCGCCAGCCAGCGCAGCCAGCGGCAGTGGCCCGCGGGGTAATCGGCTGCGGGTGCGCGGCGATAGCGCCACGATGAGGCGATCGTGGACGAGGGCTCGATAGGCAAACTGCGAATCTGTGACCGGCGGAAGGACCATGCCCACGTCGATCTCGCCTTGGCCCAGCGCGGGAAGCAGCGCGTCGGTGGCGCCTTCCCGAAGCGCGAGCTTCAGGCCCGGATGACGCTTGCGGAATTCCGGTACCAGAGCCGGCAGAATGTTGTACGCGGCAACACTGATGAAACCGAGCGCGATGGTTCCAGCTTCGCCGCTGGCGAGGTGGCGCGCGGTCTCCTTCAGTGCGTCGGCTTCGCGCAATAGCCCGCGCGCCTCGGGCAGGAGTGCGCTGCCCGCGGCAGTCAACGAGACAGCGCGGCGGTTGCGCGTAAAGAGCGGTGTGCCGAGCTCGTCCTCGAGGGCGCGAATCTGACGTGACAAAGGCGGCTGCGAGATGGCGAGTTGCCGGGCCGCGCGCCCGAAATTGAGCAATTCGGCGACGGCGACGAAGTAGCGGAGATGACGCAGTTCCAAGTGCTGCCCGGAGTCCGGAAGAATGGGACGGTGATACGTAGAAGGTATCACACGCGACCCATAATGGATTGGACGGTATGACAGCACCCCGCTAGAGTCTGCAGTCCAGGGATCGGTCCGACCCCAATCCCGAGGCCCGGTTTCCAGCGCAACTGAATGCGCCCCCCGGCCTGCCCGGTGCTCGTCGGGATGACCGCATGAGGCGCTACACTTCGGAGCCGTCCCGAATACCGCCAGGCCGAACGGAGGATTCCATGGCAGACAACGCACGCAGTCGAACGATCACCGCGGGGGTCGCCCGCTCACCCAATCGCGCGATGTTGCGCGCGGTCGGCTTCGGGAACGGCGACTTCGAAAAGCCCATCGTGGGCGTTGCGAACGGCCATTCGACGATGAATCCCTGCAACGCGGGCATCCAGCCGCTGGTGGACCGTGCGATGGATGCACTGCGCGCGGCGGGCGCCATGCCGCAGGTATTCGGGGTGCCGACGGTCACCGACGGCATCGGCATGGGCACCGACGCGATGAAGTATTCGCTTGTTTCGCGCGAAGTGATCGCCGATGCGATCGAGACCTCGGTGAACGGCCAGGCGATGGACGGCGCCCTGGTCGTCGGCGGCTGCGACAAGAACATGCCCGGCGGAATGATGGCTCTGGCGCGCATGAACGTGCCGGGTATCTTCGTCTACGCTGGAACGATCAAGCCCGGAAAATGGAAGGGACAGGATCTCACCATCGTGTCGGCGTTTGAGGCAGTCGGCGCGTACAGCGCTGGCAAGATGAGCGAGGAGGACTTCGTCGGCATCGAGAAGAACGCCTGTCCGTCGACCGGTGCGTGCGGAGGCATGTACACCGCAAACACGATGAGTTCCTCCTTCGAGGCGCTCGGAATGAGTCTGCTCGGCTCGTCGCAGATGGCCTGTCCGGATCCTGAGAAGGCGGATTCGGCCGCAGACTCCGCGCGAGCGCTGGTCAACGCGATCCGCAGGAACATCCGGCCGCGCGACATCATCACGCGGAAGTCCATCGAGAACGCCGTGGCGCTCGTCATGGCGACCGGCGGATCGACCAACGCGGTATTGCACTATCTGGCGATCGCCTCTGCGGCAGGCGTGAAATGGAGCATCGACGACTTCGAACGCGTTCGGCGCAAGGTGCCGGTGCTGTGCAATCTCAAGCCGTCAGGTAAGTATGTCGCGACGGATTTCCACCGCGCGGGCGGCGTTCCCCAGGTTCTCAAGATGCTCCTCAACCACGGCCTTCTCCACGGGGAGTGCCGGACGATCACCGGACGGACCCTTGCCGAGGAGCTTGCGAACGTCCCGGACGAACCGCGCGCCGATCAGGATGTGATCCGGCCGTGGGCAAAGCCCATGTATGCGCAAGGCCATCTCGCGATACTCAAGGGCAATCTCGCCCCGGAGGGATGCGTCGCGAAGATAACCGGCCTCAAGAACACCATGATCACGGGGCCCGCACGCGTATTCGACTCCGAGCCCGCGTGCATGAAAGCCATCATGGCAAAGAAGATCAAGGCGGGCGATGTGATCGTCATCCGTTACGAAGGACCGAAGGGCGGCCCGGGAATGCAGGAAATGCTGGCACCCACCTCGGCGCTGATCGGGCAAGGTCTCGGCGAGTCGGTCGGACTCCTGACCGATGGGCGTTTTTCCGGCGGCACGTGGGGCATGGTCGTGGGTCATGTCGCGCCGGAGGCGTTCGTCGGCGGCCCCATTGCGCTCGTGAAAGAAGGAGATTCGATCACCATCGATGCGAAGAAGCGCCTCATCCAGCTCAACGTCCCCGCCAAGGAACTTGCCGCGCGGCGCAAGAAGTGGAAGCAACCCAAGCCGCGCTATACGAAGGGCCTGCTCGGCAAGTACGCACAGCTCGTTTCCACTGCAACCAAGGGCGCCATCACCGACGGGGGCGCATAGAGCATCAACGACGTGACATTTGAAAGGAAACCACGATGGGCATGTTCAGTTTCATCAAGGATATCGGCGAGAAGCTCTTCGGCAGCGGCGCGGCGCAGGCGGCCGTCAAACCGGCAGACGCGGCCAAGCCCACAGACTACGAAATTGCCAGGGCGTTGATGGCCAAAGTCACCGCGCTCGGGCTCACGGTGAGGGACTTCGACATTACATTCAATGGCGGCACCGCGTACGTCATGGGAACCGTTGCTGCGCAGGATGTTCGCGAGAAAGTGATTCTCGTGGTCGGCAACACCGCCGGCGTGGAATCGGTGCACGACAATCTGGCGGTGGACAAGCCCGAGCCGGAAGCGAAGTTCTACACGGTGGTGAAGGGCGATACGCTGTCGAAGATCGCCAAGGATTCCTATGGGAACGCCAACAAGTACATGAAGATATTCGAGGCCAATCAACCCATGCTCAAGCACCCCGACAAGATTTACCCGGGCCAGGTGCTGCGCATCCCAGCGTAGGAAAGACCCAAAGGCGGAAGGTCACGAACAGGAGGAAACCCGCAGGTTCCCTGCGGGAAAAAGCGGAAGGATACGAACAGGAGGAAACCGGCTGGTTTCCTCCCGTTACCCTCCTTCCCGCTAAAGGCGGGCCGAGAGGGTGCCGGGCGCGACACTCCGCCGGGGTCTTTCGACTACGTGCATCTGCGCTGGCCGGATGCGCTCGTTCCGGAAACAATGCATTGGCAAAACTCCGGCTAATGAAACGGGTGGTTGCGCGTACTAAGGGACATCAGCGCTGCGCTGGAGTGGTTCCGGGAACCGGCGCTGAATTCTTCCACCCTCATTAAAGGAGTTTCAAAATGAACAAGCTCTATGGTCTGATCGCTGGCGTCGCGCTGGCCGGTGTTGCCCCGATTGCCCTGGCCGATGCCGATCCGCTGTACCTCCAGCCCGAAGTGGGCGGTGCCGAAGTCACCTTTGCGGTGAAGGCGGACGACACGGGGATCAACAGCCAGTCGACCAGCAACTCGTTCTGGTACGCGGGCACCAGCGGCGTGTCGTCCAACTAAGAC
>JBAVOG010000685.1:0-6374 GCA_049691875.1 Burkholderiales bacterium
GGTAAAGTTGTCCTGCAAACCGGTCGAGCCACTCGATCATCGACCTATGAAGATCGTCATCAACGGCGCCGGCATCGCCGGCCCCACCCTGGCCTACTGGCTGCGGAAGTGCGTCCACACGGTGCTGCTCGTCGAACAAGCGCCGCGGCTGCGCACGGGCGGATACGTGATCGACTTCTGGGGCGTCGGCTACGACATCGCCGAGAAGATGGGTCTGCTGCCGCAGATCCGTGACCTCGCCTATACGGTGCGGGAGGTGCGCTTCGTGGACCGGCACGTGCGCAGCCGCGGGGGATTCCAGGCCGCGGTCTTACACCGCTTGACGAGCGGCCGCGTCACCAGCCTGCGCCATAATAAGGGCCTGGATCGGTTCACGCTGCGCGGGCAAGCGAAGGTGGACGGGCAGTGGAAGCTCTACTGCCAGGTGCACAACATCGAGAAGCTGGCGAGAAAGTGGGAGCGTTGAGATGAACCGAAGAATCGCAGCGCCGCCGCACGAACGCCAGCAGCGCTCGGCGGCGCTCATCGGCATGACCCCAATTGCCTCCGTCGACACCGCATCGTCCTTCGCTACCAACTCCTCCGCAGGTCAGTACAGAGGGGTTTTACTACAGCCTCGTTAGCGCGCATTTGTCGCGCCTCGCGGTCTTCTGTGACACGATATGCGCATGAAAGCTCTACTGCGCCTATTCGGAGTCGTCCATGGGTTGATGGCATTTCTCTTTGCCTGCGCCGCACTCATGCTCATCACAATTGCCACCCGCATGGGATGGGTGGCGTTCATCGGTGGTTTGGACGGGGCGGCAGCGCAGGCGATTATCGAGGCCGTGGGATTATTAGCCGCGGCTGTTGTCGCGCTGCAGATTGCCGAGACCATTTTCGAGGAAGAGGTCATTCGTGACGCCGACATCAGTGCGCCAACTCGCGTACGGAGATTCTTGTCAAGATTCTTCGTGGTCGTCGTGGTCGCGCTGGCCATCGAAGGTCTAGTTGCGACCTTCAGAGCCCTGCACGAAGATCCAGCACAACTTCCGTATGCAGCGAGCATCTTGGTTGCGGTCGGAGTACTTCTTGCCTCCTGGGGCCTATTCGTTCACCTCAATCGTTCTGCCGAGGAATTGGAGCCAGAGGCTATGGCGGACGCAAAGCGAGAAGACCAGAAGCTCGATTAGTCCCCATCCAATGCGCGCTAACCCTTCCATCGAACGGACCTCAACCTTCCCCCGAGATCGTTGGCACCTTGGGCTAACCGCTCGGAGGTGTTGAATGGCAAAGTCTGGTCCGAGAAGGACGAACCGCTGTAGTGAGCAGTTCAAGGCGACGGCAGTCGAACTTACGCCCGCAGATCTGCGCGACATTGAAAGCGCTGCCTCGAAGATCACCATCCAGGGCGCCAGCCACCGGACCTACGGCAGTCCGCGCGTGCATCGGGAGCTTGCACGCTACGGCTGTCGAGCGAGCGAGAATCGGGTGGCACGCCTGATGCGCAAGCACGGGATCAAGGCTCGGGTCGCCACGATCCGCTACAGCAACCCGGGCATGCGCTGCTACTACGCGTGCCTGTCCAACAAGCAGCTCGAGGTGCAGACCTGTCGGCCCGATCAGGTTTGGGTCGGCGACATCAATTGGCCGCCCGGAGTCGAGCGCGAGATCGCGAGTTCTTCCTCGGTCATGTCCGCCGGGACGTCGGCGAAGAGCGGGGTGCTGAGATAGCGCTCACCCGTGTCCGGCAGCATGCAGAGGATGTTCGCACCCTTCCCCGCTGCTGCGGCAATCTTGAGCGCGCCGGCGAAGGTGCCGCCGGAGCTGATGCCGACGAAAATGCCTTCCTTGGTGGCGAGATCCTTGCTGCATCGGATGGCCTCCGGGCCAGGGATCGCCAGGAGGGTATCGATATATTTCATTTCGACCGCGTCACCAGTCAGCTTCGGGATGAAGTCCGGCGTCCAGCCCTGCATCGGATGCGGCTTGAAGCTCGGATGCGGCGCAGCGGGCGTTCCATCGGGCTTGCGTGTCTGCTCGATCCCGCTACCGATCAGCGGCGCTTCCGCCGGCTCGCAGACGATGATTCTGGTCTCCGGCCTCTCTTTCCTGAGCACCCGCGCCACGCCCTTCAACGTGCCGCCGGTGCCGTAGCCGGTCACCCAGTAGTCGAGCCGCTCGCCTGCAAAGTCGTCGATGATCTCGCGCGCGGTCGTCCGCGAATGGAAGTCGGGATTGGCCTCATTCTCGAACTGGCGGGTCATGAACCAGCCGTGCGCGGCGGCAAGCTCTTCCATCTTCGTGATCATGCCGTAGGCACGCTCCGCCGCCGGGGTGATCACCACTTTGGCGCCGAGAAAGCGCATCAGCTTGCGCCGCTCGACGCTGAACGGCTCCGCCATGATCAGCACCAGGGGATACCCCTTCGCCGCGCAGACCATTGCCAGGCCGATGCCCGTGTTTCCGCTGGTCGCCTCGAGCACGGTCTGGCCCGGCTTCAGCGCTCCCGATTTCTCCGCCGCCTCGATCACGCCGAGAGCCAGGCGATCCTTCACCGACCCGAGCGGATTGAAGGCCTCGATCTTGACGAAGAGGTTCACGCCAGACGGTGCCAGCCGGTTGATACGGACAACCGGTGTGTTGCCGATCGTCTCCAGAATGCTCGAAATTCGTCCTGACATGGCTCACCCCTATCGATAAAGAGGAAAAGGAAGGCCAACGCTGCCGCGTGAAGTATTCAGGGCTTGACTGGCGGAGTCAAACCGGACTCTTCCGTCGGCGCCTGCGGATGCGCGCAGGGAAAGGTGTCGAATCCGCTGATCCGAACCGCGATCCAACGGCTGTCGGGCCCCGGGCCACAGCGCTGCGACCACGCGGTCGAAGAGTTGTACCGCTGGCTCGCCTAAGCGACTGGCTTTCTGGAAATCATGATTGGGATGATGGCGCTACTGCACAGCACATCGACTTCAGCGGCCTCGGGCACGGAGTCTTGTGCGAGCAGAAGCATCAATCCTATTCTGGCCACCGTTGCGCGCGAAATGATCTTCACCGTGCCCCTCCATTTCTTGAGTGGCGCGCAAGCCAGACCCTGGCCCGGAGCAGCTCCGGGCGTGCGTTGACCTTTCCGACGAGCTCTTACGGGAACATTGCCGGCGTGGAAAATGGTCTGGTCGCGTCCACCACGAACATGATGAGCGCGGTCAGGTCGGTCGTGCCGCTGTTGAAGACTTCCATTGGCATGTCGGCAGGATGCCCATTCATCGAGTGACCAGCGTCGATAAGATTCACGCCGTGCGACGTCCGCTGGCCGAGCTGGCCGGCGACCACGTAAAAGGCTTCTGAGCCGGGATGCGTATGGACCTTTGTCTTGGCTCCGGACGGTCCGTAACCGTGGTTGACGCGCAGCAGGTACTCGCGCGCGGTGATCGCGGGCACGGGCCCGATCTCGGCGACCTTCGTGCCGCCAGGCGTCGAGCCCTCCTTGGGACCAAGCGTGAAGAGCCAGGCTTTGCCCGCGACTTCAGCGGCCAGCGAGGTCGCCGCGTCATAACTCACCGTATCCGGATTCCAACGATCGGGACCAATGGCGGACTGCGCCTGCGCCAGCGTGGGGAAAATCTCGACCCGCCAATACAGCGGACCTGCCGGCAGTTGCTTGACCTTCTTCTCCGCCACCGGCTTGACGACATTTACCCCTGGTGCCGCCGTTGTTTGCAAAGGGCACACCGCCGACACCAGTACCGTAACCATACCGATAAGAAATCGCTTCATGGGGACACCTCCTGGGTAACTACGCGTTTTTCTGAACCGCGATGGCAGTCGCCATAGCTCGAGCATTGAGGACAGGCTTGAGCAGGAAAATCCCGAAGAAACGACTAAGCTTCGGCTAAGGATCCGAAACCCCGCATGATTCGGCATGCTCGGTTGAGGTTTCTGAGCTCGAGTCATGCCGATTGGCAATCAATCCCCTCCCCTGTTTGGCAAGGAGCGAGTGCGGGTCGGCGAATGGGTGGTCGAGCCCGCGTTGAATCAGCTCTCGGCCGCGGGCAAGACCGTGAAGCTCGAGCCCAAGGCCATGTCGGTCCTCGTGCACCTCGCGGGTCGACCAGGGCAGGTTGTGAGCCGCGAAGCGCTGCTTTCGGCGGTTTGGCCCGGCGTCCTGGTGGGCGACGACTCCCTGACCCAAGTCGTCATCAAGTTGCGGAAGGCCCTGGGGGATACCCCGGACAAGCCGACCTACATCCAGACGATCTCGAAGGGGGGCTACCGGCTGGTCGCCCCAGTGGTCCGGTCGGAGGAAAATGCCCCCACGGTTGCTCGGCCGGATTCCGCATCCCTGCATCCGGCTAGCGCACGCCAGCGCGTTCCGTGGATCGCCAGCGTGGGAGTAGCCGCGGCGCTGCTCGCGGCAACCGCAATGTGGTGGATCAAAAGCGAGCGCGTCGCTGACGTCCCACCGGGCGGGGCACCACCTTCCGGCGCCGACGCGAACTCCGCGACACTACATACCGTCACCATCAACCCTTTCGAAGCATTGGGCAACGACCCGCAGGCGGTCCTGCTGGCAAACGGTATTACGGCGGACCTCATGACCGATCTCTCGAAGGTGTCCGGACTCTCGGTTATCGACGTTTTGCCCATGAGCGGCGGCATGACGCCGACCGGCGCTCCACAGATTCGCTATCTCGTGTCCGGATCCGTCCAGCGCGTCAACGAGCACCTGCGCCTGCAGGTCCGTCTTACCGACGTGCAAACGGGGAAACAGCTGTGGTCGGAGCGGTACGACCGTGCGATGGTCAGCTTCTTCGCAATCCAGGAAGAGCTCGGTCCGAAAATTCTCCTGATGCTGCCTGCAAAAGTGAGCGAGGCCGAACTCCTGCGCGTGGCGCAACGCTACACCCGCAACCTGGAAGCCTATGAACTCTTTCAGCACGGGCAAGCGGCCTTGCTCGTCCGGCAACGAGCGGAGAACGAAACCGCTAGCGAAATGTTCCGGCGTGCCATCGCGCTGGACGCGGCATTTGCTCGGGCGTATGCAGCGCTCGCGTTGACTTACGCCGCAGATTATCGCAACCAGTGGACGGGCGACGGCGTAGCCGCCCTCGATCGTGCATTCGAGCTTGCCCGGACCGCGCACCAGATCAACCCGGACATTCCTGAGACTTACTGGGTGCTGGCGTTCGTGTACCTGGAACGGCGTCAGCACGAGCAGGCGCTGCAATACCTTGAGACCGCCGTGCGGCTCTACCCTTCCTTCGCCGACGGCTTCGCGCTCATGGGCGGCGTGAACACGTACGTCGGGCGTCCGGCCGAAACCGTTCGACTCGTGCGGATCGCGATGCGCCTGAACCCTCAGGGGAACTACCTTTACTTCCTGCTGCTCGGTCGGGCCTATCTGTTTCTCGGCGATCTGGAGCAGGCGCGGGTCAATCTGGCCGAGGCGCTGTTGCGCAACCCCGTAAATCTCGAGACGCATGTCTACATGGCAGCGCTGCACGTGACTGCGGGCAACCAAGCGGACGCGGCCTGGGAGGCGGAGGAGATCCGCATGCTGCAACCGGGATTCTCCAGCCGTGGCTGGCTGGGGACCGATCCGATGACCGACGATGCGCAGAGGTCAAAACTCGCACACGCGCTGAGCGCGCTAGGTTTCTGAGCCTGTTAGGCGGTTTACGCTGATTCTTGGGGATTGCTAATCAGCCACTCGCAGCGCATCCCCACCTGGAAATCAATCTATCCCAATCAAAGTTTGGTCTGCCTACTACGCGAACTGCGCGGTCGATTCGGTGTGCCTGCGAACATAACGGGGGACCCGGCAAAACGGGGAGGAAGGGCGGGTTCTTGCGGGTTTTCCACGTTTGGCCGATTTAGGGTCCGCCCGCAATGTGCGCCCGCGCACAGGACGTCCTGGAGGAGGGGGGGATGATGGCGAGGGGTGCTCAGGCTTCTTTCTTGACGAGACCCTGCACCTGCCGAACCCAGGCCCGCGCAACGGTGACCCCACTAAGGGCCTTTTCCATTTCACAGGGGCATAGGTATGTCTGCTACAACACCGAACGAGCGATGATCTGGGTCGGCAATTTCGGACCGAAGGCAGTGTTAGTTTTCCGGCAAACTGAACCTGAAGGAAGGGAGGGTTGCCGTGAAGAGGAAGCGCTTTTCGGTGGAACAGATCGTGGCGGTGCTGAAGCAAGCGGAGCTCGGCATGGCGGTGGCCGCGACGATCTCGCCCGCGAGCTTCTCTTGGCTCGGCACGCCGTTGTGTACGACCGCGCCCTTCTCGAGCTCGGGCAGACGCTTGGTCGGGTCGAAGCCAAGGTAACGCATCAGCTCGCCCGTGAAGCGCGTGCCGTCGGCGACTTGGCCCGATGCGGACGGGGCCGCCAGGAGGG
>JBAVOG010000686.1:0-1644 GCA_049691875.1 Burkholderiales bacterium
CTCTAGTGCCGAAAATCCCGTTACAGACCCGATAGCTTTAGGATTATCTTGTAGCTCTATCTCCTCAGATTGCACTTCTTGCCATGTTTCTGGCGACAGATACCTGTAGGATTGCAGGGCTGTTCAGTTCTCCTCACGTTAAGCGATATGAGATGGCGTGATCAGGGTTGAGGGCGTTGAGGTAGAGCTCCCTGGCGACGTTGGTGGTTCCGTTGGCACGCAGGATATTGAGGGCGAAGCTTCGCAGGCGGGCGAAGTGAGCGGGTTTGGTTCGGATGCGGCTTTGGTCTTCGCCGAAGGTGACGTCGCGGACGTAGTGGCTACGGGTTTCGATGCCCCAGTGTTGGCGGATGGCGGCCCCGATGGCGGTGGCTGACAGGCGGATTTGCGACGCATAGAGGGCCGTCTCGCTGGTTTCGCGCCAAAGGCCGGTTCTGGTGTCCTTGTGATAGGTGAAGCGGGTGACAAGGGCGGCGGTGTTGATCAGGCTGTCCCAGTCGGGTCCGAGGCGGCCGGCGACATCGAAGGTCTCGATGCGACGATACTCCTGTCGGCCATGGCAGGCGGGATCGACGGTCTCGACGTTGTCGGTGGGTTTTTCGGCGGCGCAGATGGCGTCGATTGCGTCGTGCAGGGTCTGCTGATTGGCTTTGACCTGGACGACGAGGAAGTTTCCGGTATCGCGCGCGGTTTCAAAGGTTTTTTTGACAGTGCATGGCATCGGCGGTGAACACGACGCCGGTCAGCCCCAAGTCACGGATCATCCGCTGGGCGGCGGGGATTTCGTTCGACTTGTCTTCGATCTCGGTGTGCGCCAGAACAATGGCCGAAGCCGAGGCGAAGGCCGTCAAGGTCTGGGCGGCCTTGCGGTCGTTGATGTGATCGAAGCTGCCGCGCAGCGTCTTGCCATCGAGGGCGATCACAGGCCTTTCGCCGGCCTCGGGCGCGGGGAGCAGACCCTCGGCATGGCGCCGGAATGCCTGTTCGAGGGCTTCGGTCGACACCGATTGCAGCACCGTCCGCAACGTGTTCACCGCCGGAGCCCGCTTCAAGGCCACGGCGAAGTGGTCATTGAGGTGCTGCCGGCGCTGCTCCAGAAACGTGATGACGCCGCGGTAGGACCGCGCCCCGCTCAGCAACGCCAGCACCGTGAACAGTAGAAGATGCGGCAGCGGATACCGCTTGCCTTGCGCCCGCCGCGGGTCCGGAACGTCCGCTAAGGCGATCAACAGGTTGGAAAACGGAGCCATGGCACCCTCCATCAAGGTGCCCATCATGGATTCACACTTTTCGCCGCCGGGGTAGACTCGTTTTCGAACCAAAACTCGCGCCTCAGACTCGTATTGCGAGCGAAAAGCGATCATGCCAAGAGCACTGAACAGCCTTGGGGCGGAGGGAGTGGATCCACTTGGCGAAGGTCTTTAAGTGCGCGGCGATGCGGGCAATCGTCCGGTCGGAGAAACGCCGGCTACAGGTGCGAGTAGCGCCTTCAGCTCTCGAGCGAGTTCTTGGTGCGAATATGGCTTGAGAAGCCAGCGAACCTTCTCCTGCGACCACTTGTCGTGCAGAGTCGCCTCGCGGGTGGTGGTGAACAGAACCTTGATATTCGGGGCCAACTTTTGCGCCACGTGGGCAGTTTGGTTC
>JBAVOG010000687.1:0-3520 GCA_049691875.1 Burkholderiales bacterium
GATGCACGAGGCGCTACTCGAGATCTACTACAAGAACAAGGTCACAATCTTCTTCATCACGCACGACCTCGAGGAAGCGATCTTCCTCGGGCACAAGGTGGCGATCATGACTACACGGCCGTGCAAGCCGAAGAAGATCCTGGCTGTCGATATCCCCCACCCGCGCGACTACAGCGTGCTCACTTCGAAGCGCTTTCGCGAGCTCATCGAGGAGACGAACGACGCCGTTCATGAGGAAGCGCTCAAGGCCTTCCAGGCGGGCGAGAAGGAGGGCTAGCGCGGTGGCGAAGGGGATGACATCGATCAAGGCGGCGATCTTCAGCACCGCCTTTCGCAGGGGGATCGCCTCGATAGTCGTGTTCCTGGTGCTCTGGGAGATCGGCGCGCGCTCGCACCAATGGCTGGGCGCGGACATCTTCACGCCGATCCGCGACCTCCTCGGCGTGATGGGGTTCAAGAAGGATTATCTCCCCTGGGTCGGCGCAATACCGGCGCCGACGGACGTTCTTTCTGCGTGGGCCAAGGTGATCGGCGATGCCGGCTACTGGCAGAGCTGGTATCGAAGCTTCTTTCGGGTGATGTCCGGATTCGTGGCCGCCATGATCATCGGAATCCCGTTCGGGCTGCTGCTCGCCGTGAGCCGCACCGCATTCGGCATCGGGTTTCCGGTGTTCGAAATCCTGCGCCCGATTCCTCCGCTTGCGTGGGTGCCCGCGTCGATCATCTTCTGGCCCACGCAGGAGCTCTCGATCGCGTTCGTGACGTTCCTCGGCGCGTTCTACACGATCGTCATCAATGTCGTGGGAGGTGCCCGGTCGATCGACCAGCGCTACTTCCAGGCGGCACAGTCCATGGGATCGTCGGGCTGGGACATCTTCCGCCGGATCATCCTGCCGGGGACGCTGCCATCGATCGTGGTGGGCTCGGCGGTGGGCATGGGCATCACCTGGGAGGTCGTGGTCGCCGCGGAGATGATCTCGGGCGGCGGCAGCCAGATCGGCGGCACCGCGGGCGGCGGGCTGGGATTCTTCATCTGGAACTCTTACGTCGGCGGCTCCTACGAGCAGATCGTGGTGGGCATGATCTCGATCGGCATCGCGGGCTACATTTCGAGCGAACTGCTGCGCACGCTTGGCAAGTACGTCACGCCATGGCTCCGGGTCAGGTAGCGCGATGGTGGGCATGAGTGAAGCCGGGACGCTCGGCGCCGCGGTGCAAGCCGGCGAGATCGCCGTGTCTCACGTAGGCAGGAACTACGGCTCGGCGCGACTGCACAAGGACGTGGTGAAGGATTGCTCGTTCACGATCGAGCGCGGCAAGCTCACCGTGATGATCGGACCTTCCGGGTGCGGCAAGAGCACGATCATCCGGCTCCTTGCGGGATTCGAGAAACCGTCGTCCGGAACCGTCACGCTCGACGGCGAGCCGATCACCGGACCGAACCGCGATCGCCTGGTCCTGTTCCAGGAGACCGCACTTTTTCCATGGATGACGACGTACGACAACATCCTCTACGGGCCGCGGGCGCGCGGAGAGGTCACCCGGGAGACGCTCGACCAGGCGGAATTCCTGCTTTCGAAAGTCGGGCTGCAGGACTTCCGCAACAAGTATCCCGGTCAGCTCTCCGGCGGCATGCAGCGGCGCGCGGAGCTCGCCCGGGCGATGATCAACAATCCTAGGGTGATGATCCTCGACGAGCCTTTCCGTGGGCTGGACGCGATGACGAAGGAGCTCATGTGGGAGTACTACTCGCGCCTGTACGAGGAATTCCGGCGCACGAATTTTTTCGTCACGACCGACATCGACGAGGCCGTTTTTCTCGCGGACCGGCTTCTGATCATGTCCAACATTCCCACGCAAGTGCGTTCCGTCGTGGAAGTCGATCTGCCGCGGCCGCGAAAGCTCTCCGACATCGTGGAGAGCGACCGTGCCAACGAGATCAAGAGCGCGGCACTCTCGATTCTCCACGCCGAGGCGATGCGCTCGTTTTCGCGCGGCAGCAAGGCTGCGGCGGACTTCGTCGATGCTTACCTGAAGCGGGCAAGCCGCGACTGATCCGCCGGGGTTCGCGGGTTCAGCGGAGAACAGGGATGGAGTTTCTGCTGAATCGCACAGTGGTGGTCACGCTTGCGGTGCTTGGGGCAGTGATTTCCACTGCCGCCGCGCTCTTGCAGGGGCGCAGGATGATTTCCGAACCTCAGGCGCGCAGGTTGAACCGGTTAGGCTATGTCTGCATGGGCACGAGCATGGTGCTCTTCATTGCCGCCGGCCTGCTCGGGGCGCCGGAATAGCGTCTATCGGAGACGTCATGGCCGCCAGGATAATCGACGGGATCGAGATCGCCCGCCGGGTACGGGCGGAGTGGAAGCTGCGCGCCGATGGCCTGAAGGCCGCTGGCGTCACGCCTGGTCTTGCGGTCGTCATGATCGGAGAAAACCCCGCGTCCGCGCTCTACGTGCGTAACAAGGTCAAGGCCTGCCACGAGATCGGAATCCACTCGCAGCAGTACCGCCTTCCGGAGTCGACAACCACCGAGACCCTTCTGCGCATGATCGAAGAGCTGAACGTCGATCCGGCGATCCACGGCATCCTGGTCCAACTTCCCCTGCCAAAGCACGTGGACGTGAGGCGCGTCCTCGAGCAGATTTCGCACGACAAGGACGTGGACGGTTTCGGCCTGTACAACGTCGGCGGGCTGATCATCGGCAACACGGTATTTCCACCGTGCACGCCCTACGGCGTGATGTGCATGCTCGATTACACGGGGATACCCGTGGCGGGGCAGAACGTCGTCATCGTCGGAGCGAGCAATATCGTCGGCAAGCCGATGGCGCTGATGCTGATCGAGCGCGAAGCCACGGTCGCCGTCTGCCACATCAAGACCCGGGACCTCGCGCAATTCACCATCCTCGCCGACATTCTTGTCGTCGCCGCCGGCAAACCGAATCTGATCACAGCGCCGATGGTCAAGACGGGCGCGGTGGTCATCGACGTCGGCATCAACCGACTCCCCGACGGCCGGCTCGTCGGCGACGTGGAGTTCGAACCGGTCAAGGAGAAGGCGTCGCACATCACGCCGGTTCCGGGCGGCGTCGGGCCAATGACCGTGACCATGCTCCTCTGCAACTCGATCAGTTCCGCCGAGCGGGCCCTTGCCAGGGCGCGAGTTGCTCGCGAAGCCGTAGCGAGCGACTAGGAACGCTCTGACTTAGCTCGCGGGCGACCTGCGAGGCAGGACCCGCGCCGGGTCGTAAAAGGGCAGCCGGGCAGTGCGTCCGAGTCGACCGTCCTCGAGCGCGAGCATCGTGCCCGGCGCGGTGGCGCCCTTCTCGACCAGGCCCAGCGCGAGCACCTCTCCGAACACGGGAGACCGCGTTTCACTCGTCAAACGCGCAAGCGGCAGATCGCCAGCTGTCGAATTTCGGCGGCGACCGGGCAGGATCCCGCAAAGCCGGCGCTCGGGTTCGCGCCAGCTCTGGTGCCAGAGCGGCTCGCGTCCGCGAAACGGCCGACCGTCGAA
>JBAVOG010000688.1:0-1852 GCA_049691875.1 Burkholderiales bacterium
GAACATGGTCCATCTTGAGGGTCTCACCCTCCTTGAAGCTGTTGCTGGTAAGCGTACGAGCCATGGTTTCCTCCGTGATCGCTTCGATCGCTAGCCCTTCTTATTCATCGTAGCAGCGCAGTTCGCAAGGGCTTGGCGAGGCAAGCGCGTGCGGACGCGAGCGATCGACCGTGTCGCAAGCGGGACGACCGGGTTGAGGATGGTTGGAGTTTGTTGGTTTGAGGTTGCGAGAAGGGGCTTTGACGCGGCGACATCGCCGCGGTGGCTATGGCCCAGCGGCGCACAGGCGTCCGGCGATGGCGCGCAAGACGGCGGCGTTGGGACAGGTCGAGGGCAGATGAATGCGGATGCGGGCTAACCCTTCGACGACGCGAGCGGCGATCTTGATGAGATGCAGGCGCAGGGTGGCGAACTCGGCGATGGCGAGAGCCGAGCGCCTGGGCGCCGCCTGGCGTATGGCGAGCAAGAGCCAGTAGGCGGCGGTGTGGAGGATGAGGCGGAACTGGTTGGCCTCAGGCTTGCGGCACGAGGTGCGGTCCGACGCGAGCTGGCTCTTGTGCCACTTGATGTAGTTCTCGCTGCCGCCGCGCGCGCAATAGAGTGTCTCGTAGAGGGGCTCGGCGTCAGCCTCGAGCGAGGACACGACATAGCGCACATCGACGCCACGGGCGGTGGCCTCGATGCGGGCGACGAAGCGGCGCTCTTTGTCCCAGCCCTTGGCGGCATAGTCGAAGGTCATGAAGCGGCGCAGCTTGTCCTGGCCCGAGCGCGCGTGCGCGCGAGCCAGCGCCCGGGCCTGCCGGTCGGTCAGGGCTTTCAGCACCTTGTTGACGGCGAAGCCCAGAACATAGTCAACACCGGGTGTTTGCTCGCACCAGGTCATCGCCTCATCGCGACCATAGTGGGAATCGCCGCGTACCAGGATGTGGGTCTTGGGCCAGTGCCGGCGGATGCGCCTGATCACATGCTCGAGCACGGTCCGCACCTCCACACCCGACGGTGTCTGGCCTGATCGCAGGATCATCGCCACCGGCTTGCCGCTTTGCCCCTCGTAGATGTGGATCGGCAGAAAGCAGCGCTCGTCATAATAGGCGTTGAACAGCGACAGCTGCTGATGGCCGTGCACGGTGTCGCAGGTGTCGTCGATGTCGAGCACAATCGACGCCGGCTCCCGCCGATAGCTCTCGCAGAACAGGTCCACCATCGCCGCCATCAGGCGGGCCAGCTCGATCTTCGACGGCGCGTTCTCCAGCCGCGACATGGTCGGCTGCGAGCACAGCGCATCCCCGCTCTCGGGCAGCCGTCCCACCGCCATCTTGAACACCGGGTCGTGCCGCAGCCAATCGCAGTCGTCGGCGTCCTCATAGCCCGCCGCGATCGCGAACATGCGCAGCCGCAGCATCTCCTCAAGCGTGTGCTCGATCAGATCGGGATCGCGCTTGTCGCGCAGGCAACCCGCAAGCCGAGACGCCAGACCAAGCTTCCGCTCCGCCTCGCGCAGCAACAGCACCCCGCCATCCGACGATAGCCGTCCCCCGTCGAAGCCTAGCCTCACCTTCTTGCGGCAGACCGATGGAAGATCGAAGGGAAGTACAGTATCTTCGCTCATGACGGGTGTGGCGCTCCTCGACCGCTCGATGGTTCGGCTTCGCAACCAGAATCATCAATCAAATCGCGGCTTCGCGCTACATCCGTCGCCCTTACGATGAATAAGATGGGCTAGACGAATATTAGAAATGGTGCTTTTTGGATTCTCGCCATTTTCGTCGCTCAGATTCGATAGGTGGCTCTTGTAACAATAGATATTTGGTCGAGGTGCCTTTGTGTGTGGCGATTCGGAACAAGCAGGAGG
>JBAVOG010000689.1:0-1856 GCA_049691875.1 Burkholderiales bacterium
GGCGCATGTCAGCCCAAACACAGCCCCGACTGCCTTGGATTTGCGGAAGCGAGCCGGCACATCGACGGTGGCGCGATAGGTCAGCGCCACCACCGGGCCCGGTCCCACGTCATAATGCCCATCTCGCTACGTCATTGAAAGACAAGACTTTGCTGATCCGGATCTGATGAAGTCGAACCTTTGCTGTTCGTCTTGATGCAGTCGACCGGATCCTCGATATTTCGCCGTTTGATTACCCAGGGAGCGCCCTTGCAATATTGCGTGGCGGGAATCACCCCGGCGTGGATTTTACGCAGCGTTGTTAAGGCGCTCAAATTGAGCATCTCGGCCGCCTCACTCAATGCGATTTCGCCGCGCTCGGCCCGCTCACCGTCCACATAGACTGCGATGGCATGGGTGTTGCGGAAGCTTCGTACGCGTGATTGCGTCCACCCATTCAGCCGACCCGTGCGCTTTCCTATTCGGTTGAGCAAGCCCGCGATGGCCTTGTCGGACATCAATCGCGCGCATTCCCGGATCAAATCCGCCGTTTCGGCCTCGACGCGCCAGCGGGTTTGACCCCTGCGGTTCTTCCTCACCGCGAGGCGAGTGTGGTCGCCGCCCTGCCAGTGCAGCAGAAGCTGGATCTGATCGTCCTCTATGCGGGCCACGACCTCGCGCAACACGACGCGGATGATACGCTTACGCGTGACGGCGGTTGCGGCGGGATGATGCCAGGCTGCCTGCAGGTCAGCCCCCATTTGCAACAGACGCTGGCGTTCCTCGGCGCTCAAGGCCGCTGGCCGCTGTCGAAGCAACGCCTCCAGTTCCTCCTCCAGCGCGCGTACGGCCGCCAGCCCAGCATTCCACCGCCGCTCAAGTTCGCCGGCAACAAGACGGTTGTCCGGATCGACCGTGTCATACTGTCGCCGTGCCCTGGCCGCCTCATACCGAGCCTGCTCAAGCGCCAACTCAAGCTGACGCTGTTTCTCGCCAGACTGCTGCTCGCACTCCGTGATCGCCTGGACCGCAGCTTCAACACCGAGCGGCTGCAACAACCTCACGATCTCGCCGCCCACCGCCTCGTCAACCCGCAAAGCGCCGAACGAGATACAAGAAGCAGCGCCTGGGTTGCTCCGGGTCGCGTCACAATTGTAGCGACCGACGTCGCCATTCGTACCGTTGTAGCTGACAAGCAGCCTGCGGCCGCAGTGCCCGCAGCGCAAGAGGCCGGCCAGCAAAGCTTCTCCCTTGCGCACGGCGCCGCGCACCATCATGCCCTTACCGTTGGCATTGTCGGCGATCAACCGCTGATTCCTTTCGTACTCTGGCCAAGATAAATAACCCTCGTGATGGTCGACGAGCAAGACCGCCCAGTCTGCACGATCCTTGCGATAGCCGCGCACGACGCGCTTGCGGCCATTTTCAATCATCACCCGACTGCCGGTCCGGCCAAAAGCATAAGCGCCGGCATAAACGGGGTTGGTGAGAAGATTGCTCACCGTCGTATAGACTGGAAGCTTCCACAGCAGCTGGTATTGTCCGGAGCTTTTGGTATCGGCGTATGGCAGCGAGATTCGGTCTGCACGTAGCGACAAAAAGACCTGACGGATGCTTTGCATCTCGGCAAAACGAGTGAAGACCAGCCCGATCGCTTCGCGCACGCGCAGATCGGGGTCCATCTCGATCTTGTCACGGCCAGCTTTCACGTAGCCAACGGCCACCGTAAAGAAGAGTTCACCCCGTCGCGCCTTCTGCTTCAGAGCTTCCATCGAACGAGCGCGCAAGAGCGACAGCTCGAGCTCGCTCATCGTCCCCTTCATACCCAGTAATAGCCTGTCATTTGGATGACGGGGTTCATAGGTTCCATCCTCATC
>JBAVOG010000690.1:0-2383 GCA_049691875.1 Burkholderiales bacterium
ACATAGAACTCCCGGAAGAGGTGGCGTCGGTAATCAATTACGGCGGTGATGGCATCGGTCTTTACCGGACCGAGTTTCAGTACATGAGCCGGCCTTGTCTTCCCGGCGAGGACGAACTCTACGACAAGTACTCCGATGTGGTTCAGGTGATGGCCCCCAAGCCGGTGACGATCCGGACGCTCGACATCAACGGAGACAAGGCGATTTCAGCCGAGAACGGTTTCAATGAAGCCAACCCGGCCCTCGGGCTGCGGGGTATCCGCTACTGTCTGCAGCGACCGGAAGTTTTCCGCACCCAGCTGCGCGCCATATTGCGGGCGGCAGTGTTTGGAAAAGTTCGAATCATGTTTCCGATGGTCGCCACCCAGCGTGAGGTCATACAGGCTAAAGAAGCCTTAAAAGAAGCGGCGCATTCACTGGCGCAAGAAGGTGTTCCTTTCAACGAAAAACTCGAGATCGGCGTCTTGGTTGAAATTCCCTCGGCGGTCATCATGGCGGATGCTATAGCCGAAGAAGCCGACTTTTTCAGTATCGGTACCAACGATCTGATTCAGTACACCCTGGCGATCGATCGCAACAACAAGAATGTGTCCCACCTGTTCCAACCGCTTGACCCGGCCATTCTGCGGATGTTGAAACACATCACCGATGTCGCCGCTCAAAAAAACATCAACGTGTTCATCTGCGGCGAAATGGCCAGCTATCCAATCCACATTCCAATTTTATTGGGACTCGGAATGGACGAGATGAGCATGAACCCCCAGGCCATTCCGACCATAAAGCAGATGATCCGTTCGATTAAAATCAGCGATACCAAACCCCTGGTGGAAGAAGCTCTTCGACTGAGGTCTGCCGAAAAGGTTTTCGCATTGCTGCGCAACACCTACGGCGACGTATTGTCGGAATTCAATCGGTCTGACAACGGCGCCGGCGCAAGGGTCAAAGCTAGAGTCAGGAGTAAAGGCGTCAAGCAGAGACCATAGAGCATTGAATGGGTGCCCGTATCGTCTTTTCGGCAAATAGTGCAAGTACCCTCAAAACTTCGAAATGGACAACTGCGTGGAAAAAGAGCCAAAGAAAAACATTGCCGAGAACCGTAAGGCCCGGCACGATTATCACATCGAAGAGGTTTTCGAGGCCGGTTTGGTCCTCAAGGGAACCGAGGTAAAGTCTTTGCGCCAGGGCCGGGTTAACTTGAAAGATTCTTATGCCAGGATCAAGAACGGGGAAGTCTACGTCTATCAGATGCACATCAGCCCTTACAAATATGCCTACTACGACAATCACGACCCTCTGCGCCCCCGCAAACTGTTGCTGCATAAACGTGAAATTAAACGCCTCTACGGTAAGGTGAACGAGCAGGGGTCGACCCTGGTGCCGCTACAGCTTTATTTCAAGGACGGTAAGGTCAAGATGGCCCTGGCACTGGCCAGAGGCAAAAGAAAATACGACAAGCGCGAGTCCATCCGTCGCCGCGAAGGACAGCGCGAAATGGATCGCGTCCGCAAGCAGTACACCAGCCGCTACTGAGGCAAGGCTCGCACCCAGCCGCGCTTTCATTAAAAAGCACTGGTCAGTTTCCGAATACCATATTCGGTACAATCGAAAGCAGCTTCTACCACACCGGGTATAGGAGCGCACGGGCTTGCACCGAATGACAATTCGGGTTCAAGAACTCGATTTGAGCGCTTCTTAAAATTACCCCACTGCCGTGCAGGATGCCGTCTGTCGCCAAGAATGGTTCATAGGCAGTCATGGCCCCTCCGGGGCGCCACGGTGACTGAAAATGATGCGCCGCAGTCCGCATGAGCGGTTGGGAACAGCGGCTGACTGTCTGAGCCGTCTGCGGGGTCTTGACCCGGACCCAATGTCGATACCGCATTTTCGTGCAAACTTGCACCGCGGGATTTCCAAAAAAAGGTCGGTATCTAGATCGACAAATCGGATGATTCGCCCATTTGGCAGCAGCATGAGGGGTCGAATGCCACATTTTGTAGAAACTGGCACCTGGAACCGATCACTTTGGGTTGGTGCTTGTTGCCCGAAAACCAATTCGTTCTTTCCAATACTTTTTAAGCCGCCCGGGTGAAATCGATTATCATTCGAAGGGCTTGATCTCGGCTGTTGGATACGATCTAAATACCACATGTTGTAGAATGAAAATTCTGTTATACCGCATCCGGTAGAACTCTGGTTTATGAATTCATTCGCATCCCGGAGGTTTGAAAATGCCCGGCGGGCTTGATCGCCACATTTCCGTGTCCATCCACCAATGGTCGGAAAGCAGAAGTCGGTTTCTGCAGGGTATTTGTCAATGACGGTATGCCGGCGCCCGGGTCCTAATCGGTAGACTGCATCGCCATCTTCGCTCGCTGCCGAATAT
>JBAVOG010000691.1:0-1989 GCA_049691875.1 Burkholderiales bacterium
ATCATGATCAATGGCGAAGAGGCCATCCAACTGCCGCCGCACCGGATCGCACATCTCGGTCTCGGATACTGCCCGGAGGAACGCGGAATCTTTGCCAGCCTGAGCTGCGAGGAGAACCTGCTGCTGCCGCCGACGGTCGCGAGCGGCGGCATGAGCGTGGAAGAGATCTACGCGATGTTTCCCAACCTGAAGGAGCGGCGCGCGAGCCCGGGCATGCGCCTGTCCGGCGGCGAGCAGCAGATGCTCTCGGTCGCGCGAATCCTGCGCACCGGGGCCAAGCTGCTGCTGCTCGACGAGATTTCCGAGGGCCTGGCGCCGGTGATCGTGCAGGCGCTGGGCCGCGCCATCCGCACGCTGCGGGAAAAGGGCATGACGATCGTGATGGTGGAGCAGAATTTCCGCTTCGCCGCGCCGCTGGCCGATCGCTTCTACGTGATCGAGCACGGCCGCGTGATCGAGTCGTTTGCGGCATCCGAGCTGGAAGCCAAGCGGAGTATGCTGCACGACGTTCTGGGCGTCTGAAGAACCGGCGGGCACCGCCGGATGGGTAACTCAACTGGAGGTAGTGGTATGAAACGCAAGCTTCTCGCGACGCTGGTCACGGCGTCCTTCCTGCTCGGCGCCACGGGTGCGCACGCGCAGATTTCCGACGGCATCATCAAGATCGGCGTGCTGAACGACATGTCGGGCCTTTACGCCGATCTGACCGGTCCGGGCTCGGTGGTCGCCGCGCAGCTCGCGGTCGAGGATTTCGGTGCCGCCCAGAAGGGCATGAAAGTCGAGATCATCGGCGCCGATCACCAGAACAAGCCCGACGTCGGGTCCACCATTGCCCGCACCTGGTACGACACCGAGAAAGTCGACGTCATCGTCGACGTGCCGACGTCGTCGGTGGCGCTGGCGGTGAACCAGATCACCCGTGACAAGGGCAAGGCGTTCCTGGTTTCGGGCGCCGCCACATCCGACCTCACCGGCAAGGCCTGCTCGCCGAACACGATCCACTGGACCTACGACACCTGGATGCTGGCCAACGGCACCGGCAGCGCGATCGTGAAGACCGGCGGCGATACCTGGTTCTTCCTCACCGCCGATTACGCCTTCGGGCATGCGCTCGAGCGCGATACCGAGGCAGTGGTGCTGAAGAACGGCGGCAAGGTGCTCGGCAAGGTCCGCACGCCCTTCCCCGGATCGGACTTTTCGTCGTTCCTGCTGCAGGCGCAGAGCTCGAAGGCGAAGATCATCGGACTGGCCAACGCCGGCGGCGACACGATCAACTCGATCAAGCAGGCGTCCGAGTTCGGCATCGTCAAGGGCGGCCAGAACCTCGCCGGCCTGCTGGTGTTCCTCACCGACGTCAAGGCACTGGGCCTGCCGACCGCGCAGGGGCTGATCTTCACCGAGACCTTCTACTGGGACGCCAACGACGCCAGTCGCGCCTTCGCCAAGCGCTTCGCCGAGAAGGCGCCGCGCGGCAACTATCCGACCATGATTCACGCGGGCGTGTATTCGGCGGTGCTGCACTACCTGAAGGCGATCGAGGCGGCCAAGACCGACGACGGCACCAAGGTGATCGCCAAGATGAAAGAGATGCCGACCGACGACCCGCTGTTCGGCAAGGGCATCGTGCGCGCCGACGGCCGCAAGATCCATCCGGCGCTGCTGGTCGAGGTCAAGAAGCCCGCCGAGTCCAAGGGGCCGTGGGACCTCTATAAGATCCGCACCACGATCCCGGCCGACCAGGCGTTCCGCCCGATGTCCGAAGGCGGCTGCCCGCTGGTGAAGTAAACGGAGCACCTGTCCCCCGCGCGTCGGCGCCGGGGACAGGCCGGCCGACATGGAAATCTTCGGCGTCCCGAGTCAGGCCCTGTTCGGGCAGTTGCTGATCGGGCTGATCAACGGCTCGTTCTACGCGCTGCTGTCGCTCGGGCTGGCGGTGATCTTCGGGATGCTCAACATCATCAATTTCGCGCATGGCGCCCAGTACATGAT
>JBAVOG010000692.1:0-1681 GCA_049691875.1 Burkholderiales bacterium
GCCGGCGACTGATGATGTATCCGTAGGCCCCCGTGTTACATGGACGGGGGCCCCCTCCGTCGCGCTCGACGAGCCTGCCATGCAGGCCGCCGAAATGCAGATCGTGGTCGAGATCAACCAGCACGGGCGGGCAGTCGTCGCCGACTATGTCCTGATGCACGTGCAGCAAGCCATCAGCGAGGCGATGAAGGAGAAATAATTCGCTTCATCTGATTCGGAACTAGCCCAATACTCGCGCGACACATTGGATGGCACGCATGAAGCGATACCCACGAGAGCTTTTGCGCCTGTTGGCGATACTGGCCTTCACGCAGATTTTGACGGCGTGCGCCGTCGGGCCCCCCGGGCAAGAGGAAACGAGCCAGAGTTGGCAGGAGGAAGTGCAGCTCCAAGACGGGCGGGTAATCGTTGTTGAGCGTACTGAGTATTACTCGGATTACTGCGGGCCGGGATTGCGGTGTGGGTTAGGCAGGCGTGGCCCGAAGACGCGAGGCAAGGTCGAGTTCGAGAGCAATGGCCGACGCGTTGTATGGGAGCGAGCCATGCATCCCGTGATCCTCCAAATCAATGAGAATTCCCCGGTAATTGTCGCTGTGTTTGCAAACCAGGGCCAGAGAAGGCAGTTTCTTTTCAAGGAAGGCGGGGAGCAGGGAACATACTACGTCGCGTTTCAGTACGCTAATGCTACTTGGCAGCGTGTTCCTCTCAAGGACGCTAACGTCTTTTCAGAAGCGAATTTATTGTTGAGCGCCGAGGGAATTGGGTCCTGGGTGTCATTGGCAGAAAAGCAGAAGGCGAACAATAGCAGGCGAGTCAGCGATTCGTGGCGCACAGTGCCGCTGAACTAGTACCGAGCATTGCGCGGCAGTCTTCGCAGATTGGAGAACAAATGCCCCGAACTTCGGGAGGCCTCTTGCGCGGCCTGAGTTTTCCGGCGCTGCTCCTGTCTCTCGTCGCGTGCGTAAGCGGAATGAATGAATACGAGGGATCGGGGCAACAGTGGCAGGAGGAGGTGGAACTCCAGGACGGGCGGGTGATCGTGGTCACGCGAACCACGTACTACTCGGCATATTGCGGGCCGGGCGTTCGCTGCGTGACCTCGCGCGGGCACGAGACCCGCGGCAAGATCGAGTTCGAGCACGCGGGCGAGCGAGTAGTCTGGGTGGAGAAGATGCGGCCCATCATCCTCCAGGTGGACCGCGACGACCCTGTCGTGGTGGGGACGTTTCGCTCTTGTGGGCAATACAACAGTTACTACTACGAGCTCTATGGCAAATTGGATTACACCGCGCCGCTGTATCTGGCATTCCGTTATAAGGGCGGGAAATGGCACAAGTTGCCGGTGGAGGAGCTGACCTTTCCACTCGAAGCAAACCTCCTTGTTAATAGTGAGGGTTTTGGCTCCTGGACCTCGCTCAAGCGCAAGCAGGAGCTAAATAGCCGCTTCGGACTCAATAGGGCGTACCTCCGGGTCTACCCGAGACGTCGGGTGTGCCAATGACCGGGATCGGCTTCAACCGGTCAGGAGACCAGAACCGCCTCAACCCAGTGCCCAGTTTCATCCCACCGGGCGCGCCAAGAATCAAATGGTTGCAGAGACGCAACCTCCGATGCGTTGCATCCCCAGTGATACCGTTCGCCCGGTTGAGTAATCGCTGCAATCGCAGCGATTGCGCTTAGG
>JBAVOG010000693.1:0-7073 GCA_049691875.1 Burkholderiales bacterium
GCGCTGACGCGCGCAGCGTTCGCGGACCTTGCGGCGATCGGCGCCCAGAGCGAAGCCGACGCGCAGCGCCTGCGCGATCTCGGCGCGCACTCGGTCGAGGTGACGGGCAATCTCAAGTTCGACATCACGCCGTCGGGCGCAATGCGCGACAAGGCGCAGGCATTGCGCCGGCTGTGGGGCAAGCGGCGCGTGTTTCTCGCCGCCAGCACGCGCGAAGGGGAAGAGGATCTCCTGCTCGACGCACTGGCGCGCAACGCGATTGGGGGACTGCTCACGGTGATCGTCCCGCGCCATCCGCAGCGCTTCGACGAAGTCGCCGCGTTGCTTGCGCGCCGCGGGTTCGCGTTCGTGCGCCGGTCCGCGGATGCGCCCGTCCCGCCCGACTGCGGCTTCGCGCTGGGAGACACGATGGGCGAGATGTTCGCCTACTACGGCGCCGCGGACGTGGCGTGGGTGGGCGGGAGTCTCTTACCATACGGCGCCCAGAATCTCATCGAGGCCTGCGCGATGGGGACGCCCGTGATCATCGGACCGTCGACCTACAACTTCGCCCAGGCGACGGAGCTGGCGGTCGCGGCGGGCGTCGCGGTGCAGGCAGCGGATGCGGAGGGCGTAGTGGCGGAAGTCGCGCGCCTCGTCGCCGATCCGGTTGCGCGTACGCGCATGGGCGAAGCGGGGTTGGCGTTCACCGTGGCCCACCAGGGGGCAACGGCGCGGACGATGCGGATTGTCGAGCGGGTGATGGGGGTGAAAACCTGAACCACCCCGCCGGCTTTGCCGGCACCCCTCCTTGAGAAGGAGGGGATGAAAATAGCTTTTTTCCCTCCTCTCCGAGGAGGGGAAAAAAACGATACTTCGCGCCGCGCTAGTGCGCGAGCAGCCCGTTCGCGCGCTGGACGTCTTCCTCGCTGAGGTTGCCCGCGGCCTGCTTGAGCCTGAATCCGCTGATGATCGTGTCGTAGCGCGACTTGGCGAGGTCGCGCTTGGTGCTGAAGACCTGCTGCACGGCGTTCAGCACGTCCAGGTTGATCCGGACGCCGACCTCGTAGCCGACCCGGTTCGACTGCAATGACGTCTCGCTGGACACCAGCGCCTGCTCGAGCGCCTTCACCTGCGCGAGACCGTTGCTCACGTTCAGGAACGAACGGCGGGCGTCGAGCACGGCCGAGCGGCGCACGTTGTCGAGGTCGGAACGCGATTTCTCGTAGAGGGCGGCCGCTTCACGCGTGCGCGAGAGCACGGCTCCGCCCGAGAAGATGGGCAGGTTGATCTGCACGCCGATCTGGGTCTGCTCGAGCGTCCGGCGCGGGGCGAGAACCGCCAGGTTCTGGTTCGTGTTGTCGCTCACGTTGCCGACGAGATCCACCGTCGGGTAGTGACCCGCGCGCTGCCGCTCGATCTCGCGCTTGGCGATCTCGACCGCCGCCTGCTGTGCGCGGACCTGGAAGTTCTGGTCCTGCGCGCGCGCCACCCACTCGTCCATGTTGTTCGGCTGGGGCGAGTCGATCTGAAGCGTGGGGCGTAGCGGCGTCAGCGAGACGGGGTCGTCCCCGATCAGCAGTTGAAGCGTCCGCTGCTTGACCTCCAGATCATTGACCGCGGCGATCTCCTGCGCTGCGGCGAGGTCGTACCGCGCCTGCGCTTCGTTGGTGTCGGTGATGGTGGCCGTCCCCACCTCGAAATTGCGCTTTGCCTGCGCGAGCTGCTCGGAGATCGCGGCCTTGTTCGCCTTCACGAATTCGAGGTTGTCGTTGGCCTGCAGCACGTCGAAGTACGCCTGCGCCACGCGCACGACGAGGTCCTGCCCGGCGGCCCCGAATGTCGCTTCGGCCTGGAGTACCTGGAGTTCGCCCTGCTTGTACGCCTCCCAGTTCTGCCAGCGGAAGATCGGCTGGGTGAGCTGCACCGTCCAGCCGTTGCTGTTGAACGTGAACAGTTCGTTCGTCTGCTGGATCGTGGCGCGGTTCCAGAACGTGTTGGCCGAGCCCGCCACGTTCGGGAGCAGCGTCGCAAGACCCTGGGGCCCTTTTTCCTTCCCGGCATCCAGGGCGGCTTGTGCGGCCGCGAACTGCGCATCGTAGCCTTTCGCCTTGTTGTACACCTCGAGGAGGTCCGAGGCGCGCACCGGGCCAGCGAGCACGGCTGCGACGGCCAGCCCGAGGAGTGCAAAGGAGATCCGTATCATCGTTCTTCTCTCTGTTTCCAGATTGTTGTTCAGCTTCGCTTCAAAATACGAACCGCTCCGGCTGCAGCGCGTTCTTAAGCGGCGCGAGATCCGTCTCGAAAATGTCGATCGAGTTGTACGAGCCGTCCTCGACGCACGTCACCAGTCGCGCCTTCATCACGGGCGGATCGCCGACCACCGCGAACAGGCGCCCGCCGACCATGAGCTGCTGCAGAAACGTCTCGGGCAACAGCGGAGTCGAGCCGGTGAGCACGATCACGTCGTAAGGCGCATGCCCGGTCCAGCCCCGCGCGCCGTCGCCGAGTTCCAAGGTGGTGTTCTTGACGCCGGCCGCCCGCAGATTCGCCTCGCCGATCGCTTTCAACCGCGGATTGATCTCGACGCTCACGACGTGGCGGGCGCGATGCGCCAGCAGCGCGGTCAGGTAGCCGCTGCCCGTCCCGATCTCGAGCACCTTGTCGTTCGCCTTCACTGCCACCTCTTGCAAGATGCGCGCCTCGACCTTGGGCTGCATCATCACTTCCCCATCGCCGAGCGGAATTTCGAGATCCGAGAACGCCAGCGCACGATGCGCCTCGGGAACGAATTCCTCCCGCCGCACGACGTACAGTGAGTCGAGCACATCCTGATCCAGAACTTCCCAGGGTCGGATCTGCTGCTCGACCATGTTGAATCTGACTCGCTCCCAATCCATCCCAGGCTCGTTTGAAGGCTTCGAACCCTGCAAAATCAGCATTTTACCGCCCTTTTCTCAGATTTCACTGGGCTAGTCAAGGGAATCCCTTGAAAGGCCGGGAGTTTGTCCGGTCCCGTCGCGCGGGTGCGACACCCGGCCGGCCCCCGTCAGTGTGGGGGGAAATCATACGCCAGGCCACTGCCCTTTTCGGCCGACGTCGCCCGTTCAGATGGCGGGAATGGCGTGCGTCGCCAGCCCCCGCTTCTCGCAGGGCTGGGCCACAAGGGCAGGGCTCGCCCGGAACCAGGCCGCATAGAGGGCCGGCAGGAAAAGAAGGGTGAGGGCAGTTGCGACGATGAGCCCGCCCATGATTGCGACGGCCATGGGCCCGAAGAACGCGCTTCGGGTGAGCGGGATCATGGCGAGCACGGCCGTCGCCGCAGTCAGGGCGATCGGCCGGAATCGGCGCACCGTGGCCTCCACGATCGCCGTCGCGAGGGGAAGCCCTGCCTCACGATCCTGCTCGATCTGGTCCACCAGGATCACGGAGTTGCGCATGATCATCCCGGACAGGGCGATGGTGCCGAGCATCGCGACGAAGCCGAATGGCTGGTTAAACACGAGCAGGAAGAGCGTGACGCCGATCAGGCCGAGCGGCGCGGTGAGGACCACGATGAGGACACGCTGGAAATTCTGCAACTGCAGCATCAGCACGGTCAGCACGACCACCAGGAAGAGCGGCATGCCGGCCATGACCGATGCCTGCCCCTTGGCGCTCTCTTCGACAGCGCCACCCGTCGCGATGAGATAACCGGCGGGAAGCTCCGCCTTGATAGGCTCGAGCTCGGGAAGGATCTGGGCCGTCACCGCCGGCGCCTGGATGTTCCCGTAGACGTTGGCACGCACAGTGACAGTGGGTAGTCCGTCGCGGCGCCACACGATTCCGTCTTCGAACCCGTATGAGATCCGCGCGATCTGCGCAAGCGGGACGCTCTTGCCCGTGCGCGTGTGCACCGAGAGATCCTGCAAATAGGAGAGTCGCGCGCGCTCCTCGGCGGCGCCACGCAGCACGACTTCGATCGACTTGTCGCCCTCGCGGAACCGCGTGACGGTGAGACCGTTGAGCGAGGTGTCGAGGAACGTCGACAGATCCTGCGAGGAAAGACCGAGCAACCGGGCCTTGTCCTGGTCTATGTCGACCTTGATCGCCTTGGATTTCTCGGCCCAGTCGAACTGCACGTTGGAAAGATTCGAGTTCGTGCGCATCACCTCGGCGACCCGCTCGGCGAATCTCCGCACCGTCGGAATGTCCTCGCCGGATACCCGGAACTGCACCGGAAAACCGACCGGGGGACCGTTCTCCAGGCGCGCGACGCTCGCCCGCAGGGTGGGGAAGTCGTTCCTGAAGAGCTCGATCAGCTTCGCGCGCAGCCGCTCGCGCTCTGCGAGGCCCTTGGCGAGGATCACGAACTGGGCGAAGTTTTCGTTGGCGAGCTGCTGGTCGAGCGGAAGATAGAACCGGGGAGTGCCCGAGCCGACATAGGCGACGAAGTTCTCGATGCCCTCCTCGCGTGCGAGAATCCGCTCGAACCGCTTCACGGCGCTCTCGGTCGCGGTGTGCGAAACGCCCTGCGCGAGACGGAGGTCCACCAGCAGCTCGGGTCGAGTGGAGTCGGGGAAGAACTGCTGCGGGACGAAGCGGAACCCGACGAGCGAGATCGCGAAGATCGCGAGGGTCGTGACGATCACGGTCTTGCGGCGCGCCACGCACCACTCGACGAGTCGGCGGAACCGCTGGTAGAAGGCGGTGCGATAAATGTCATGGTGGGCCGCCGAAGGATTGGCGCTCGGCCCATCACCCTTCCGCGCGCGTTCGGGAAGCAGGCGGAAGCCGAGATAGGGGACGAAGAGGACTGCCGCGATCCACGAGATCGCGAGCGCGATCGCCGTGACCTGGAAGATCGAGCGGGTGTATTCGCCGACCGACGAGGCGGCCGTCGCGATCGGGAGGAACCCCGCGACGGTGACGAGCGTGCCGGAGAGCATCGGCCAGGCCGTGCTGGTGTAGGCGAAGCTCGCCGCGCGGAACCGTTCCCAGCCCTGCTCCATCTTGGCCGACATCATCTCCACCGCGATGATCGCGTCGTCGACCAGGAGCCCGAGCGCCAGGATCAGCGCGCCCAGCGAGATCTTGTGCAGGCCGATGCCGAAGAGGTACATCGCGAGAAAAGTCGCCGCGAGAACGACCGGAATCGAGATCGCCACGACGACGCCCGTGCGGATGCCGAGCGAGGCGAGGCTCACGATCAGCACGATTGCGACGGCCTCCGCCAGCACGTGAACGAACTCGCCGACGCTCCGCTCCACGGCACGCGGCTGGCTCGTGATCTGCTCGAGCTCTAGCCCCACCGGCAGGTCGGCGCGGATCCGCGCCATCTCGTGGTCGAGGCGTTTGCCGAGCGCGATGATGTCGCCGCCCTTCGCCATCGAGACGCCGATCGCAAGCGCCGGCTTGCCCTCGAACCGGACCTCAGGCGCCGGAGGATCGACGTAGCCGCGAGACACTCGGGCGATGTCGCCGAGCTTGAACAACCGGTCGCCGGCGCGCAGAGTGGTTTCGCGGATGGATTCAGCGGAATCGAAATCGCCCGAGGGGCGCAGGAAGATCCGGTCGGTCGGTGTCTCGAAGAACCCGGAGCTCGTCACGGCGTTCTGCTGGGCAAGCGCGCTGACGATCGTCTGCGTGTCCACACCGAGCGTGGCGAGCTTGGTGTTGGAGAGCTCGATGTAGATGCGCTGGTCTTGCTTGCCGAAGAGGTCGACCTTCGCCACATCGGGAACGCGCAGGAGCTCCTGGCGCACGCGGTCCGCGTAACGCTCCAGGTCAGCGTACGAGAAGCCCTGGCCCGAGAGAGCGTAGATGTTCCCGTACACCTCGCCGAACTCGTCGTTGACGTACGGCCCCTGGATGCCTGACGGCAGCGTGTGGCGGATGTCGACGATCTTCTTGCGCACCTGGTAGAAGATATCGGGCATCAAGGAAGAGGGCGCGGAATCCTTGGCGACGAAGAACACGAGCGACTCGCCCGCCTTCGAGTAGCTTCGGAGGTAATCGAGACGGGGTTCCTCCTGGAGCTTCTTCTCGATTTTGTCGGTGATCTGCTCCCCGACCTCGTGCGCAGTCGCGCCGGGCCACTTGGTACTGATCACCATCACCTTGAACGTGAACGGCGGGTCCTCGGACTGGCCGAGCTGCGTGAAGGCGAGCGCGCCGGTGAGGAACAGCGCGATCATGAAGTAGAGGACCAGCCCGCGATGATTGAGGGCCCACTCGGAGACGTTGAAGCGCCTCATTACAGGAGGACTCTCAGCCGCCGGTCGCCGAGACCGGCATTACAGTGCGCGCGGCGAGGCCCATCGCGCGTTCCACCTCGGGCGCCAGCCTGACGACCTCGCCGGCGAGGAGCTTGTGCACGCCGGCCGTGATCACCACGTCGCCAGCCGACACGCCCGAGTGCACCGTCACCCCGTCTTCGCGGTAGGCGCCGATTTCGACCGGCCGGGGCGTTGCTTTGCGCGTGTCCTGGTCGACGATCCAGACTCGTGCCGAGCCGGCCAAGTGGTCGAGCGCGCTCAGCGGAAGGGTGACGATCGCACCGTGGCCGCTCCCCCCGACGACCACGTTCGCCGTCATGCCGAGCCGCACCGACGCATCCGCGTCGGGCACAGAAACCTTCACGGTGAAGGTGCGGGTCACCGGGTCCGCCGTCGGCGAGATCTCCCGTACCTGGCCGCGGTAGGGCCGCTCCGGCTGGGTCCACAGGGCGACCAGCACCTGCTTCGTTTCGCGTAGCTCCGCGAGGCGGCTTTCCGGGACGTTGATGACCACATCCCGCTCATCCGGGCGCGCGAGCCGTACGATCGGCTGGCCGGCGGCGACCACCTGGCCGAGCTCCGCCGAGGTCGCGGTGATGACACCGTCGGCATCGGCCGTCAGGGTGGTGTAGGCCGACTGATTCTGCGCGGTCTCGAGCTGGGCGCGCGCCTGGTCGAGCTTGGCCTTCGTCGCGTTGAAAGTCGTCAGGCGCGCATCGAGCACGGCCTGGCTGACGAAGCTTTGCGCGAAGAGTTGCCGATAGCGCTCGAGCTCGGCCCCGGCAAGCGAATGATCGGCCTGGGCCGCGGCGAGATGCGAGCGCGCGGCGTCCGCTG
>JBAVOG010000694.1:0-1987 GCA_049691875.1 Burkholderiales bacterium
GCGTCGCGTCGGGGCTCGCCGGAATCAGGGAAGCGCGCGCGCGCGTGCTCGCGCAACCCGAGAACGCCCTCGCGCACTCGGTGACCCTCGGCGCCGACTTCTATTCGGCCTCGGGAGCACGCGATCTGGTTCTGCACGTCCAGGAGCATCGGTACTCGCTCGCGCAGCTGGAAGGCATGTTGCGCGATGTCGGCCTCGAGTTCCTCGGCTTCGAGTTCGCCGATCCGGCGGCTCCGGCCGCCTACCGCAAGCGGTTTCCGGACGACCCCGCTGCGACTTCGCTCGCGAAGTGGGCGCGATTCGAAGAAGACAACCCGGAGGTCTTCGTCGGCATGTATCAGTTATGGGCACTGAAGCCGCTCAGGGCAATCGCGCGCGGGTGACGAAAGTGAGTGGCACGGTGGGCGTGCATTTCCCGTGTGCGGGGTATCGAGTCCGCCGCCGCTAGCGCCGAAGAGTATGGTTACAGCCGCTCGGTCCTGGAGTATCGTCCGTGCGGTAACCCCCGCCGTCCCCGGCGTCACCCCCTGCGGAGAGCGGATGGGAATCAAGCCGTTAAGCTGGACGCTCGTCGTCGCGATCCTGGCCGCGCTAACGGGCGGTTGCACGGCGCGGGAGATCTCGCGCAACATCTACGAAGGCGCGCGGGCCCAGGCGGCAAGTCAGCGTGGCACGGCTCGAGAGCAGTCGCGCGCGCCAATGCCGAGTTACGATCAATACGAGCGGGAACGGCAGGTCGGCCGGTAGCCCGCGATCCGGCAGGAGTGTCCCATGTTCGATCACGTCGGCTTCGGCGTCAGCAACTACGCAGCGAGCAAAGCGTTCTTCCTCAAGGCCCTCGAGCCGCTAGGCGTCGGAATCGTCATGGAAGGACCCTACGGCGTCGGGATGGGCCGGAACGGCAAGCCCTCGCTCTGGATCTATCAGACGCTGGGCAGGCAGCACAGCCTTCACCTCGCGTTCTCCGCGGACGATCGCAAGCAGGTCGACGAGTTCTATCGGGCCGCGCTCGAAGCAGGGGGGAAGGACAACGGTGCGCCCGGTTTGCGCCCGAACTACCATCCGAATTACTACGCGGCGTTCGTCATCGGTCCGGACGGCCACAACGTCGAAGCGGTATGTCACAAGCCGGTCGCCTGAGTACCGCGCGGTACGATGGCAAGAAATCTTCGGGCCGTCGAGCAACGCGCCGGAAGTGCTGCGCTTCGTAGCCAGACTGGACCAAGCATGATCATCGAGAGCCAGGCAGACGTCACGCGGGCCGTGCTGGACGAGATGCACCGCACGCCGGACGCACGCACCCGCGAAATCCTCGCCGCCCTCGTGACGCACCTCCACGCGTTCGTACGCGAGGTGAAACTCACCGAGAAGGAATTCCATGCGGCGATCGGCCTCGTCAATGCGATCGGTCAGAAGACGACGCCGAGTCACAACGAGGCGATGCTGCTGTCGGGTACGCTCGGCGTGTCGAACCTGGTGTGCCTGCTCAACAACGGCGCCCTGGGCACGCTACCGACGCAGGCCAACAACCTGGGGCCGTTCTACCGGGCGGGTGCGGCGCGCTGCGAGAACGGTGCGTCGCTGCTGCGCTCGCCGACGCCAGGCGTGCCCCTGCACTTCAAGGGCTGGGTGCGTGATGCCGCTGGGAAGCCCGTCGCCGGCGCAGAGGTGGACGTCTGGCATTCCTCGCCGGTAGGGCTCTACGAAAATCAGGATGCGACGCAGGCCGACATGAACCTGCGGGGCAAGTTCGTCACCGCGGACGATGGATCGTTCGCATTCCGCAGCGTCAAGCCGGCGGGCTACCCGGTGCCGACCGACGGACCGACCGGCGTTCTGCTGGACGCGCAGCGGCGGCACAACATGCGCCCGGCGCACCTGCACTTTCTCATCTTCCGGCCCGGATTCAAGACCATCGCGTCGCAGGTGTACGACCCCGAGGATCCGTATCTCGAGACGGACAGCCAGTTCGGCGTGACCAAGGCGC
>JBAVOG010000695.1:0-1615 GCA_049691875.1 Burkholderiales bacterium
CACCGTTTACGAAGGAACTCGCTCCGGATGTGCCGCGGTTCGTGCGCCACTGCAAATGGCTGTTGGCGCACGGTTGCTCGGGGCTCGCGGTGTTCGGCACCAACAGCGAGGCGAATTCGCTCTCCGCCGAGGAGCGGATGATGCTGCTCGAGGAGCTCGTCCAGTCGGGCGTCCCGGCGGAGAAGCTCATGCCGGGCACCGGCTGCAGCGCCCTCACGGACTCGGTGCGACTCACGGCACACGCGGTCAAGCTCGGCTGCGCGGGCGCCCTGATGCTGCCGCCGTTCTACTACAAGGGCGTGCCGGACGAGGGGTTGTTCCGCAATTTCTCGGAGGTGATCGAGCGGGTCGCCGACGAGCGGCTACAGGTCTACCTCTATCACATTCCGCCGGTCGCGCAGGTGCCGATCAGCCTCGGGCTGATCGAGCGGTTGCTCAAGCGCTACCCGAAGATCGTCGCAGGCATCAAGGACTCTTCGGGCGACTGGTCGAACACCAAGGCGGTGCTCGATGCGTTTGGCGCACAGGGCTTCGAGGTGTTCGCAGGCAGCGAGGTATTCCTCTTGCGCAACATGCGTGCCGGCGGCGTGGGCTGCATCACGGCCGGCGCAAACGTCAATCCGCACGGCATCGACAAGGTATACCAGAACTGGCAGTCGGCGAACGCGGATGCGCTGCAGGAAGTGATCGATCGGGTTCGCAACGTCCTGCAATCGCAGGCCTCGATGATTCCCGCGTTGAAAGCTGCGATCGCGCACTACGCGGCGGACGCCGACTGGATGACGGTTCGGCCGCCGCTCGTCGAGCTCACGGGTGCCCAGCAGGCAGCGATGGTGAAGGAACTGGGCGGGGTCGGCTTCGACATGCCGGGAATCCGGTAGCGTCACCGCGCCACGGACCGGCAGGCGATGCTCAGACAACTGCTGATCGCGGCCGTGTTGCTGGCGATCTGCGTACTGATTCACGGCTTCGGAACGCACGCGCTCCTGGGACCACTACGCAGGCGATACGGTTCGGGAAAGTTGTCGGCGGCCGCGCACCCGTTCGGCCTGCTCGTTTTCCTGTTCCTTTTCATCTTCGCGCTGCACGCGATCGAGATGCTCGTCTGGGCAGTGGCCTTCTGGCTGGCGGACGCGCTCCCCAGCTTCGGCGAAGCGGTCTATTTTTCCATCTCGTCATACACCACTGTCGGGTACGGAGATGTCGTGCTGGGGCCCGAATGGCGAACGCTCGGCGCCTCGGAGGCGGCGGTGGGCGTCCTCCTCTTCGGCTGGTCCACTGCGCTGCTGTTTGCCGTAATTCAGCGGCTGTACCACCAGCCGGACTGAATCATGGCAACGTTAGTCTTTGCGCTCCCGAGCGAAGATCTCGAGCGCCGCAAGTAGCGCGCGGTCGTAGCGCGCCTTCTCGGTAGCGGCGCGCTCGGGCGTCCACTCGTAGAATCCCGCCCCGGTTTTCACGCCGAATTTTCCGGCCGCGACGCGCTCGCGGACGAGGCGGGAAGGCTCGGTGTCGTTGCAGAGGCTCGGGTAGATCGTCGCGGCGGCCGCGCAATGGATCTCGAGACCGGAGAGATCCTTCTGCAGGATCGGCCCCGCCGCGACGAACCGGAACC
>JBAVOG010000696.1:0-2107 GCA_049691875.1 Burkholderiales bacterium
CCGCACGCGGGATCGTGAGCACCTTCTGGAAGAGTCGTTGACGGGGCTCGAGAACGAATTCGGCGCCACGTTCGTGCGCTTGCATCGGTCCTGCCTGGTCGCGCGGACCGCGCTGCGCGGGGTCGAGCGCGTGACCGACGAGGACGGCGAAGGCGCCGGATGGGCAGTCACGCTGGAAGGCACTTCGGAGAAGCTACCTGTCAGCCGGCGACAGTGGCCTGCCGTCAAGGCTATATTGAAGGGTTGACGCTACCGACGCAGCTTGGCAAGGCCGGCTTCGATGCGCTCGTCGAGATAGAAGCCATAGTAGTCGGCGGTGCCGAATCCGATCAGGGGCGCAGCCAGCTGTTCGCCCCCCGGACCCAGAATCTGCACCGTCGGCGCGAACCGCACCTCGAGCCGGCTCGCGAACGCCGCATGGGTTGTGGCGGCACCGGAAAAATCGGCGATGGCGGCGCGCCCGTCGATGTCGACCTCGCGCACGATGATGCGCGCGGCGTCCGCGGGATTGGCGAGCATGGGCAACAGGTACTCCTCGCGAACGCGCTGGCACCAGGGACATCCGCCGGTCGAGAAGAGCACCACAATCACACGCTGCGTGGCGTGCGCCGCCCGGCCGTCCTCGGAAAAGTCGCGCGCGAGCGGAATGTCGGGCGCGGCGTGCGAAGTGGTGGAGAGCGGGGCGGAGAGCGCGATCCCGCATGCTAGAATCGCGACGCGCAGCAACGTCAATCGCTGCCCACCCCACCAATCAGTCTTCATTCCGGCCCTTCTGACCAAAATCCTGTGAGCTCGCGTCTGGTCATCGCTTCGCGCGAGAGCCGGCTGGCACTTTGGCAGGCCGACCATGTGCGTGCAGCGCTTGCAGGATTATATCCGGCGGTAACGGTCGAGATACTCGGCATGACCACACAGGGCGACCGCGTTCTCGACGTCACGCTGGTGAAGATCGGTGGGAAGGGCCTCTTCGTGAAGGAGCTCGAGGTTGCGCTGGCCGAAGGCCGCGCGGACATCGCAGTGCATTCGGCGAAGGACGTGCCCATGGATCTCGCCGAGGGATTCCGGCTCGCCGCCATACTGCCCCGCGAGGATCCGCGCGACGCGTTCGTATCCAACCGGCATGCGCGGATCGATGACTTGCCCGCGGGCGCGGTGATCGGCACATCCAGCCTGCGGCGCGAGGCGCAGCTGCGCGCGCGGTTTCCCGGGCTCGACATCCGGCCGCTGCGAGGCAATCTCGACACCCGCCTCGCCAAGCTGGATCGCGGCGACTACGATGCCATCGTGCTTGCTGTTGCCGGACTGACCCGGCTGGGACTTGCCGGGCGGATTCGCGGGATGCTCGACCCGGACGAAAGTCTACCGGCGGCCGGGCAGGGTGCGCTCGCGATCGAATGCCGTGCCGACCGGCAGGACGTCGCCGCGCTGCTGGCTCCGCTGAACGATGCGACGACCAGCGCCTGCGTGCGAGCGGAGCGCATGGTGAGTCGGGCGCTGGCGGGAAGCTGCCAGTTACCGCTCGCTGCATTTGCCGTGGTCGAAGGCGACGCGCTTTGGCTGCGCGGTCTCGTCGCGAGTCCCGACGGCAGGCAGATCGCGCGCGGCGAGGTGCGCGCCCCGATCGCCGAGCCAGAGCGCGCGGGAAGCGATCTCGCTGCGCTGCTGCGAAGTCGGGGGGCGGACGAGATTCTCGCCGGGCTCGCGCCATGAGCGGCGCGCTGGCCGGCCGGCGGATCGTGATCACACGTCCGGCAGGTCAGGTCGAGACCCTCGCGGAAATGATCCGCGCCGACGGGGGCACGCCGATCGTGTTTCCGGTGATCGAGATTCGCGATGTCGCCGACGTTCAGCCGCTTGCCGAGCTGGTCGATCGACTGGACGATTTCGACGTCGCGATCTTCATCAGCGCCAACGCGGTGGCCAAGGCGATGAATCTGGTGCAATCGCGTCGCGCCTGGCCCGCGCATGTGCGCGTGGCCACGATCGGAAAAGGAAGCGAGAAGGCGCTCCGGCGTTTCGGATTCGCCGAGATCGACGCGCCGACCGGACGATTCGACAGCGAGGCCCTGCTGGAGCTTGCAACGCTGACCGAAGTCGTCGGTAAGCG
>JBAVOG010000697.1:0-10340 GCA_049691875.1 Burkholderiales bacterium
GCCCTGACCGGCGTCTGCGGGCTAAAGCCGACCTACGGAACGGTCTCCCGCTACGGCATGATCGCCTTTGCCTCGAGCCTCGATCAGGGTGGCGCGTTTGCGCGTAGCGCGGCAGACCTCGCGATACTCCTGAACGTGATGGCAGGCTTCGATGCGCGCGACTCCACGAGTCTCGAACGCGCAACCGAGGACTACGCACGCGATCTCGAGCGGCCCGTCCCCGACGCTGGCACGGGGAAGCCGCTTGCCGGTCTGCGCGTCGGCGTGCCGGGCGAGTATTTCGGCGCGGGACTCGCACCCGATGTCGCTGCCGCGATCGAGGCCGCGATCGACGCATTGAAAAAGCTCGGGGTCAGCGTCGTCGAAGTGCAGCTGCCGAACACCGGTCTTTCGGTTCCGGCCTACTACGTCATCGCGCCAGCCGAGGCTTCATCCAACCTGTCCCGGTACGACGGCGTGCGATACGGCTATCGCGCGCCTGAGTGCGACGATCTCATTGACATGTATTGCAGGACCCGCGCGCAAGGCTTCGGGGATGAAGTCAAGCGCCGGATCCTCATCGGCACGTACGTACTCTCGCATGGGTACTACGACGCGTACTACCTCAAGGCGCAGAAGATCCGCAGGTTGATCGCCCGGGACTTCACCGACGCCTTCCAGCGGTGCGACGTGATACTCGGACCGGTTACGCCGACCGTCGCGTTCGAACTGGGCGCGAAGATGTCCGATCCGGTGCAGATGTACCTGAACGACATTTACACGATCGCCGCGAATCTTGCCGGTCTGCCCGCCATGTCGATACCGTGCGGGTTCGGGAGTGAGGGCTTGCCGGTGGGACTGCACCTGGTGGGCGATTACTTCACGGAGGCACGCCTCCTCGGCATCGCGCACCAGTTCCAGCAGGCGACAGATTGGCACAGGTGCGTGCCGCAGGGCTACGATTGATCTGACCGGGGCGCCAAGCGATATGGAATGGGAAACGGTCATCGGCATCGAGACGCACGCGCAGCTCTCCACGCGCTCGAAGATATTCTCGGCGGCGTCGACCGCGTTCGGCGCCGCGCCGAACACCCAGGCCTGCGCCTTCGATATCGCCCTGCCGGGGGTGCTCCCGGTGCCTAACGATGGTGCCGTCGAACGCGCCATCCGGTTCGGCCTCGCAGTCGGTGGAACCATCGCGCCACGCTCGATCTTCGCGCGCAAGAACTACTTCTATCCCGATCTGCCGAAGGGCTATCAGATCAGCCAGTTCGAGGCGCCGATCGTGTCGGGCGGCACGATCCGGATTCTTCTGCCCGACGGCACGGAGAAGACGGTCCGGCTCACGCGCGCGCATCTCGAGGAGGATGCCGGCAAGAGTCTTCACGAAGATTTTCACGGGATGACCGGCATCGACCTCAATCGCGCCGGCACGCCACTACTCGAGATCGTGTCCGAGCCCGACATGCGCTCGTCGGCCGAAGCTGTTGCATACGCCCGGACGCTGCATGCGCTGGTGCGTTGGATTGAGATCTGCGACGGCAACATGCAAGAGGGGTCATTCCGCTGCGACGCCAACGTCTCGGTCCGCCCGTCGGGGTCGGACCGGCTCGGTACCCGCTGCGAGATCAAGAATCTGAACTCGTTCCGGTTTCTCGAGCAGGCGATCGACTTCGAGGTGCGCCGACAGATCGACGTCCTGACGGACGGCGGGCGGATCGAACAGGAGACGCGACTGTACGATCCCGAGCGCGGCGAGACTCGCACGTTGCGCACCAAGGAGGAGGCGCACGATTATCGCTACTTCCCCGATCCGGACCTGCTGCCCCTCGAGGTCAGCGCCGAAAGAGTCGCCACGGTGCGCGCGGCGCTTCCCGAACTGCCGGCCGCGAAGCGCGCCCGCTATGCGGACGAATTCGGGTTGACGGCCTACGACGCGTCGACGCTCACCGGATCGCGCGAGACCGCCGCGTATTTCGATGCATTCAGTGCAAATCTGGCGCAGCGATTGCCCAATGAAAACGCGCGGGCGCTGGCGAAGACCGCCGCGAACTGGGTGACCGGCGAGCTCGCAGGCGCGCTGAACCGCGCGGAGCTCGAGATCGAGCGTTCACCGGTGTCCCCGCGACAGCTCGGCGGGCTCATCGCCCGTATTCATGACAGGACCATCTCGGGAAAGATCGCCAAGGAGGTTTTCGACGCGATCTGGGCGGGTGACGCAGCGGGCGACGACGCGGCCGATGCCGTTATTCGGGCGCGCGGGCTTCGGCAGATCACGGATGCCGGAACGCTCGAGTCGATCATCGACGGCATCATTGCCGCAAACCCGAACCAGGTGGCCGAGTTCCGGGGCGGGCGGGACAAAGCCTTCAATTTCTTCGTCGGCCAGGCGATGAAAGCCACGCAAGGGAAAGGCAATCCCGCGCAGATCACCGAAATCCTCAAACGGAAGCTTGCTGGCTGATCGCCTACTGGGCGGCCTTGGTGGCCACCGACGCGGAGGCGGGGGCGACTATCCCGGTGATCTGTTGATAGCGCCGTTTATCCTCGTCGTACTTGGCGTTGATTCCGGCGACTTCCTGTTTTTTCAGCGCGAGAAGCTCTTTCTGCGCCCGGAGGTCGCTTTCGACCTCGAACGACTCGCGCCTGATCTCCGGAGGCATGGGCTTGTCCTGGTAGTTCGCTGCCTCCTGCGTCAGCTTCTGGCGACGCCGGTCCAGGTCCGAAATGCGCAGCGTGATCTGACGGGTGGCCTCGGCATTGTTCGCGAGTGCGCGTGCGCGCGCGTCGTCGATGTCCTTGATCGACGGGTAGGTGGCGAGGAGCGCGCGATTCTTTCGGTTCTCCTCGCGCGCAATTGCCGCAGCTTCGCGCTTCTTCCGCTCTTCCGCCTCCTGCGCCGCGATCTCCTCGGGCGTGAGCGCGGCGGCATTCCGCTTGACCACGGTGCCCTGCGAATTGAGCTGCTCGGACGCGCGGCCGGTCATGTCGATCGGCGGCCGGTCGGTGTATCGGGTACGCCCGTTCTCGTCGACGTACTTGTAGAGCTTCTGCGCGCCCGCGGTTCCTGCGGCAAGGAGCGCGCAAAAGACGAAAAACAAAGTCTTCGCGCATTTCATGATGAAGCTCTCTCCGTGTCGTCGTTATGTATTGGGGAAAAGCACGCGAGATACACGGCGCAGGGTTACCCTACGCCGATTTCCTCGCTCTTGGGGCACGGTGGCTATTGGACCGCTTCGCGGCGCAATACACACGGTGTCGGCCAAGGCTTTGCGTAAAATTCCACATATGTTGCACGGACTTACCGCACATTCTTGGGGCGGTGCGATACCCGGATGCAGCGGCGCGATACCTGGCGCGGCGCAATGTGCCGAGTTTCGTCAGTCCGCCGTTACGGCGGAGCGATTGGGCGGCGCGCTGTGCCGCGCGCCCCAGATTGGCCCGACGCACGCCGCGCAGAGGCCGGGATTCAACGATTTTCATTCCTGATTTCAACGTGCTACGCATAACAAACCTGAATCTCAATGGAATCCGCTCGGCCACCCGCCGCGGATTCCTTGCCTGGCTCGAGAAGAGTCGTCCGGACATTGTCTGTATGCAGGAGATCAAAGCGCATCTAAGCGACCTGGATTCCGCAATTCTCATGCCGGACGCGCTGCGCGGCTTCTTTCACTCCGCAGAGCGGAAGGGCTACGCCGGCGTGGGACTCTACTGCCGAAAGCCGCCCGAGCGGGTGATCGCGGGTTTCGGCAGCGCAGAGTTCGATCCGGAGGGGCGCTTCTTGCGCGCTGACTACGGAGATCTCTCGGTGGTGTCCGCGTACCTGCCTTCCGGGTCGAGCTCCGAGGAGCGGCAACAGGCGAAGTTCCGCTTCATGCGCGAGTTCATGCCGTGCCTCGAGCGCCTGCGCAAGGGCGGGCGCGAGTTCGTCATCGCCGGCGACTGGAACATTGCGCATCGCGAGATCGATCTGAAGAACTGGCGCGCCAATCAGAAGAACTCGGGATTCTTGCCCGAAGAGCGCGCATGGCTCAGCGAAGTATTCGAAAAGGCAGGCTGGGTCGATGTCTTCCGCATGCTCGACCCACGCGCGGAGCAATACACCTGGTGGTCCAATCGGGGTCAAGCGTGGGCGAAGAACGTGGGGTGGCGGATCGACTACCAGATCGCCACGCCAGGCATCGCGTCCACGGCGCGGGTTGCGCAGATCTACAAGGACGAGCGGTTCTCCGATCATGCCCCGCTCACGATCGACTACGACGTGACGCTCTAGGGGCTCCGTGCGGGGGCGAGATCTCGGCGCTCCAAGGCGCGGGCGCGCCGGAAGATTCGACGCGATAGCCGGCGCGAGCGGGAACTCACCGTCGGCGCACTTCGCTCCGCAGCCATGCGACGTGTCGGTCGCGTAGATGCCCGCGGCAGCCACCTACGCAGCATGTCGTGACGCCCAACGCGTGCGGTTGCTCATTTCGTCCGGAAGACACCTCTGACGAGCCGGACCTGGCCCTCTTCAAGACTGCGCCGTGCGTTTCCGGCCTTTTGCGCGAGATTGTCGACGAATACCGCCAAGCCCAGTTGTCCCGGCGTCGCGGGCGTGGCATTCGCGATCGTCCTGCTCAGGGGAAAGCAGGACGTCGCCACTTTTCCGGCGGCCATCTCCTGGAAGGCGTACCGGCCGCCCGGCTTGAGGACCCTCCGGCCGCGCGGATACCCGCCAGGATTCGCGCCTCGATGTCGCGGGCCGAATAGTGTGTTTCGAGACTGGACATGAACACCGCTCCTCAGGATTCGCCATGTTCGGCACGCGCCGATTGACTGCCGGGCGCGCTGGCGGACGGCGGCCACACCGGCTCCCCATTGGGACGACGAGGTGGGAAGGATAGCCCGAGCTGTCGAGTGGAGGGTCGTGGAGTTGGCGTGTATCCTGCGTCGCTCATGCACATCTGGGTCGATGCCGACGCCTGTCCGGCGGTCATCAAGGACATCCTCTACCGCGCGGCGGAGCGTACCCGGCGATCCATGACGCTGGTGGCAAACAGGATCCTACGCACGCCGGCTTCCGAGTACGTCCGCGCGCTGCAGGTGCCGCGCGGCATCGACGTGGCGGATAGCCATATCGTGCGGGAGCTGAACGCTGGGGACCTGGTGATTACTGCGGACATTCCACTTGCCGCGGACGTGATCGCGAAGGGCGGGCACGCGCTCAATCCGCGTGGGGAGTTCTATACGGCGGAGAACATCCAGGAGCGGCTGGCGTTGAGGAACTATCTGGATGAGCTGCGCGGGACCGGGGTGAGGACGGGTGGGCCGGATGCGTTGGGGAATACGGATCGGAAGCGGTTTGCGGATCAGCTGGATCGGTTTCTCACCAGGCAGGAGACATCGCGAAGGGGCGCCGGGCCCGGATCTACGCGGACGAGCGGTTCTCCGATCATGTCCCGCTCGCGATCGACTAAGAAGTGACGCTCCAGGGGCTCCGTGCGGAGGGTTCAACGCCGCCAGTGCACCAGCGGTAGCCCGGCGACCGCGACGTAGCCGTCATGGAGGAGTCGGCGGCGAGCTCCTGGCCTAGTGGAACCAGGGTCACAGACCACCGGCCCGCGGCAGGCCAGCCTCGCCCGCCGGGACACCTGTTTGGGTGGCTCCGAAAGCGCCACTGCGCAGGCAGTAACTTGAATAAGTGAGATTGAACATGGACACGTTGAAGGTCGACGTAGCGGTAGTTGGAGCCGGCACCGCGGGACTCAACGCGCGCCGGGAAGTGGAGAGGCGCGGCGGGCGCGCAGTCATGATCGAGAGCGGGGTGCACGGCACGACCTGCGCGCGCGTCGGGTGCATGCCCTCGAAGCTACTGATCGCGGCCGCCGACGCCGCCCATGCCCTGGAGCACGGCCCGATCTTCGGTGTCCACGCCGGCACTGATCGACGGATCGACGGGCCCGCGGTCATGCAGCGCGTCCAGCGCGAGCGCGATCGCTTCGTAGGCTTGGTCGTCGCCAACACGGGAAGGATCCCGGAAGAACAGCGCCTGCTCGGCCACGCCCGTTTCACCGGACCGACAACCCTCGTCGTGGACGAGCGCGTGCGCGTCGACGCCCGCGCGGTCGTCGTCGCCGCTGGTAGCCACCCGTTCGTTCCGCCGCCGTTCGACGCGATCCGCGACCGCGTGCTGACGAGCGACGAAGTCTTCGAGCTGAAGGATCTGCCCGCGAGCCTGGCCGTGATTGGCACCGGCATCATCGCGCTCGAGCTTGGCCAGGCGATGCAGCGGCTCGGGGTCCGGACCGCTTTCTTCAACCCGTTCGATGAAGTCGGACCGTTTACCGATCCCGAGGTCCGGAGCGTGGCGCGCCGGGATCTCGCCACCGAGCTCGACTTGCGCCTGGGCGTGCAGATGGTCGCCGCCGAACCGGGATCCGACGGGATCCGCCTGCGCTGGCGCGAGCAGGACGGCGCGATGCGAGAGGAAGTCTTCGGGCAGATTCTGGTGGCGGCCGGGCGCCGGCCGAACATCACTGGGCTCGGCCTCGAGACAACCGGGCTTGCGCTCGACGCGCACGGCCTGCCCCGGATCGACCCGGGGACGACCCGGTGCGGCGACGCGTCGATCTTCTTCGCGGGCGACGTGAACGGCCACCTGCCGCTCCTTCACGAAGCGGCCGACGAGGGCCGGATCGCCGGCGCGAACGCGATGCTCTGGCCAGCGGTCGAGCGGCACGTGCGCCGCGTCCCGCTCGCGATCGCATTCACCGATCCCCAAATGGCGATGGTCGGGGCGCGCTACGCCGACCTGCCGGAAGGGCAGCGCGCGATCGGGCGGGTGTCCTTCGAGAACCAGGGCCGCGCGCGCGTCGCCGGCCGCGATCGCGGCCTCCTGCGGGTCTACGGCGAACTGGCGAGCTGTCGTCTGCTCGGCGCCGAAATGTTCGGGCCCGGCATGGAGCACATGGCGCACCTCCTGGCCTGGGCTGTGCAGAGTGGCATGACGGTCCAGACGGCGCTCGAGATGCCGTTCTACCACCCGGTGCTCGAGGAGGGCCTGCGCACCGCGCTGCGCAACCTCGCACGGGAGCTGCGCGCGATCGGCGATTGCCGGCCGGAGGACCTCGCGGAGGCGCCGGGAGACTGAGCTTGAACAGAGCAGACATCGGATGAAGCGCCGGACGATGCCCTCGCGGGGCGCCCCATGCGCATCTTTCGTGCTTGCCACGACACAAAGCGAAGGACGCTTGGCGGCGGTCCTCCCTGCCGCTCGCTGCCGAATGTCCGCCTGAAGTGGCAGCGGATCCCCGAGTGATTCAGTGTGCGACTACCGCCGCTGCCGCGTCGTATTGCCTACTTGGCCTCAGCGGCAACGAGTTGCGCCGAGCGGTGATTCGCCCCACGGGCGACATGCGACGGTCTCGCCCGGCGACGATCGCAGCCAACGCATCCACGGCGCGATCGACTTCCTCGTGCGTGTTGTACAAGTAGAAGCTCAATCGGCAGCTCGCTTGCGGGTTCAAATTCAAGGCCCTATGCGCGAGCGTGGCACAGTGGCAGCCTGCGCGCGACTCCACACCCGCTTCATTCAACGACTCCGCCAGATCCATCGGGCTGTGACCAGCGACGTTGAACGCAACCAGCGCACTACGTCGCGTTGCGTCGCGTGGGCCATAGATGGTGATGCCGGGGATCCTGCTGAGGCCCTCGATCGCGCTTGCCGTCAGTTCCCGATTCCATGCGGCCACGCGCTGCATCGCGGCCTCCACGGTTGGGCGCTCGATGGGTTTGTCACTGCCGAAATGGTGAAACCGCCTCGGCGTCAGCGCCAAGTCCAGCAGGATTCGCATGGCCTCGGCAGAAACGATCGTGCCCAGGATGTTTGGCGTTCCCGCCGCGAACTTCCACGGCAGGGTGTTGTATTCGACGTGCTCGGGGAACACACGGCCCTCGGCGATCATGTCGCCGCCATACATGAACGGCAGCGACGACTCAAGGAGGTGCTCTTTTGCGCAGAGCACGCCGACGCCGAACGGCGCCAGCATCTTGTGAAAAGAGAAAGAAAGGTAGTCGAGGTCCAGTGCCTGCACATCGACGAACGAGCTCGGCACCAACTGCGCCCCGTCCACCAGGAGGTACGAGCGTCGCTCGCCGGTCGGCTGCACATAGCCACTCGCGTCGGCGAGCGCGCGGATGTCGGCGAGCGGGTTCTTGGTGCCGAAGAAGTTGGACGCCCCGGTGCAGCACACGAGCTTCGTCCGTCGGTCGATGAGCGACTTCAGATGATCCATGTCGAGCTCGCCGGTTAGCGGATCGAAGCGCGCCAACCGGTATTCCACGCGGCGTCCGAACTTCGGCAGGATGTCCTTGCACATCGCGTACCACGGAACGTAGTTCGAGTTGTGCTCCATCATCGTGGTGACGACGTTGTCCCCGTCGCGAAACTCGGTAAGCAACGAGTACATGACGGTGTTATGCGCCTCGGTCGTATTGCGCACCGCGACGATGTTGTTGCGGCTTGGTGCACCGAGAAATCGTGCGATGTCATCGTAGGCCGACTCGAAGCGCGCCGTCGTGCGCTGCGAGGCATTCGACTGTCCACGGTGCACGTTGTCGTAGTCGTACGCGAGCGCGTGATACAGCGTCAGCAGTTCGCGCGGCGGCTGGGTGCTGGCGGCGTTGTTGGTGATGACCCGGCCGGCCCGTGGAAACACGAAGTGCCGGCGGATGGCTTGTACGTCCCACGCATCCCATTTCATGATGTGCGCTCCTTTTTGGGTCGAGACACCGCGTCAAGACGTATGCGTTGATCCATCTGCACCTCCAGACGCGCTCCGAGCAATGCCAGCATAGCTGCAGGAATCTCGCTTTCGTCGTGAATAGTGGCGGCGATTCTGTGAAAGATTCACCACTCGCATCACCACATCGAGGTCGGCAGGCTCTTGGTGAATCGGTCACACCCAGGAGTGTCAATACGACCCCGCGCCGTTTGCGCCAGGCGGCTAAGGTACTCGTGCAGGACTCGGGTACTTGCCTCAATCGCACTTTCCCATAGGGACCAAGGAGGTCATCATGCACACCCTCACCGACCAAGCCTTCGAGCACGCACGTGTCCAGCGTGATATCCGCAGGATCTGTCTGACCCTCGTGTGGCTAAAAGGCGGTTCGACGCCGGATCGCTGCAAGGAGGTTATCGCTGCACTGCGGGCGCATCCCGACATCGAGTCGGCAGAACGCGCTCCGGGAAAGGCGAACGTGGTCATGATGCGCTTCGACCGCAGCCGCACATCGGCCAGTGAAATCGTTCTCGAGCTGCGCCGCTCGGGTGTCTCGGCGGTGCTGGTCGGTTGCTGAATGGAGCCGCCGGCCACCCTGGAACCGCGCACCTTGCGCCTTGCGGTCTGATAGCACGGGGCTGGATCCAGCCATGTGTGAGCTACTTGCGATGAGTGCCAGCCGACCGTCCGGGGTGGGTCACTATCTGTCCCGGCTTATGGCACGCGGCGGAAGGACCGGCCCGCATGTCGATGGTTGGGGCGTTGCGTACTACGAGGATCGTGCGGTACGCATCTTCAAGGAGCCGGCGCCGGCCGCCGATAGCCGCCTTCTCGCCATGCTGGCAGAAGATCCCTTCACGAGCACTGCGCTGATTGCCCATATCCGCCTGGCCAACCCGTCGATATTCGGGCGAGCTACCGGGAACACCCATCCCTTCGAGCGAGAATGGAACGGGCGTTCGTGGGTCTTCGCCCATAACGGCAAGTTGTCCGGGCTGCACAAGAAGAGCTGCCGCCCGGACAGCCGCTTTCTGCCCCTCGGCGAAACGGACTCGGAGCTGGCGTTCTGCCACATCCTCGAAGCCGTTGTGCGCGGCATCGGGCGCGACGGTCGTTTCTCGCCGGCGAAGCTGGTCGACACCATCAGGCCGGTGGTAGTCGAACTGGCGACGTTCGGAGAGTTCAATTTCATTCTCAGCGACGGCGAATGCCTCTACGCGCACGCCCATACCAACCTCCATGTGCTGCAACGAACGCTCTCCACCAAGGGCGACGGTCTAAAAATGATTCTGCTGGCGACCGCACCTTTGACGGCAGAACCCTGGCGAGCAATGGCCCCGGGCAGCATTCATGTCTACAGGCAAGGGGAGGAGGTCCTTCGGGCACGCCATGCCGCGCGGCCTGCCAAGTACAGACCCACGGCGCAGCGGTGTGCAGACGTCACAAGCCCGTTGGAACTGGCTGGCCTTGGCCGCCGAGCCGCGGCCTAACTCATTGAGTCGATTGGTCGGGGCGAAGTGATTCGAACACTCGACCCCGTCCTTTCCGGCGACTTCATGTTGCAGATGGGATGCCGAAGCGAACCGCGGGCGCATTCGCGCC
>JBAVOG010000698.1:0-2962 GCA_049691875.1 Burkholderiales bacterium
CGCGCAGCTTGCCGCGGGAGACGTCGCGGGCGAGCGGCACCATGCCGCAGTTCGTGCACGGGTAGAGATGGTCCGGCGCGACGTATTTCAGCGCGGCGCGGATGACCTTGGCGACGTCCTCCGGCGATTCGACCCGGTCGGTCGCCACGTCGATCGCGCCGACCAGCACGTCCTTGCCTTTCAGCAGCCCGATAAGCTCCAGCGGCACGTGCGAGTTGGCGCACTCGAGCGACACCTGGTCGATGCGCGAGCGGGCGAGGAGCGGAAACGTCTGCTCGTACTGGCGCCATTCCGCGCCGAGCGTGTGCTTCCAGTCGATGTTGGCCTTGATGCCGTAGCCGTAGCAGATGTGCACGGCGCTCTTGCAAGTCAGGCCCGCGGCCGCCATCTCGAGCGCCGCGATGCCCCAGTCGCGCACCTCGTCGAAATAGACGTTGAACGCCGGCTCGTCGAACTGGATCACGTCGGCGCCGAGCGCCGCAAGCTCGCGCGCCTCCTGGTTCAGGATCGAGGCGAACGCCATCGCGAGCTCTTTGCGGCTCCCGTAGTGCGTGTCGTAGAGGGTGTCGACCAGCGTCATCGGGCCGGGCAGCGTGTACTTGATCGGCCGGTCCGTCTCGGCGCGCAGGAAGCGCACGTCGTCGCTATGCACCGGCTGTGGGCGTGACACCGCGGCCACGACCTGCGGCACGTCGGCGTCGTAGCGGTTGCGGATGCGGACTTTGACCGTGTTCTTGAAGTCGACGCCGGCGAGGTGGTCGAGGTAGCTGGTCACGAAGTGACGGCGCGTCTGCTCGCCGTCGGTCACGATGTCGATGCCGGCCGATTCCTGGTCGCGCAGCACGAGGCGCACCGCGTCGCGCTTGCCTTCGGCGAGCGCTGCGCCTTCGAGCAGCCACGGCGCCCAGAGCTTCTCGGGCGTCGCGAGCCATGCGGGCTTGGGCAGGCTGCCGGCGATGGTGGTCTGCAGGATGGGCGTGCTCATGGCGTCTCCTCCTCGCGGGGACGTACGAATGATACCTGCGGCGCGGCCTCGGCCGCGACGGAAAGCAGAGGAAGCGAAGGCGCGGTTGAGCGGTTTAGACTTTCCCTCCTTGAAAAGGAGGGGAGGACCAATCTCTAATCTCTCGCTACTCGGCTCCGAAATCTCCGGCCGTCCGGCTCAACGCCGCTCGAAGAGCGCGCGGCCAATGATCTCCTTCATGATCTCGTTGGCGCCGCCGTAGATGCGCTGCACGCGCGCATCCGCCCAGGCGCGCGCGATCGGATACTCGCGCATGTACCCGTAGCCGCCGTGGAGCTGCAGGCAGGCGTCGATCACGCGGTTCTGCATGTCCGAGAGCCAGTACTTCGCCATCGAAGCGGTCGCGGTGTCGAGCGTGCGCTCGAGATGCCGGGCGATGCACCAGTCGAGGAAGACGCGCCCGATCGTGACCTCGGTGTGCGCCTCGGTGAGCGCGAACCGCACGTGCTGCTTCTCGGCGAGTGGGGCTCCGAACACTTTACGATCCTGGACGTAGTCGAGCGTCCATCTCACCGCAGCCTCCGCTGCAGCGACCGCGCCGATGGCGACGAGCAGGCGCTCCTGCGGGAGTTGGCTCATGAGATAGCCGAAGCCCTTGCCTTCCTCGCCGAGGCGATTCGTGGCGGGCACCCGCACGTCCTCGAAGAAGAGCTCGGAGGTGTCCTGCGCGTGCATGCCGACCTTCTCGAGATTGCGGCCGCGCGCGAAGCCCGGGCGGTCGCTTTCGACGAGGAAGAGGCTCACGCCCTTCGCGCCCGCGTCCGGTTCGGTCTTCGCGGCGACGAGAAAGAGATCGCCGATCTGGCCGTTCGAGATGAAGATCTTCTGGCCGTTGATCACGTATTCGCCACCGTCCCGCCGCGCGCGGGTGCGGATCGCGGCGACGTCGCTTCCCGCGCCGGGCTCGGTCATGCAGATGCCGGTGATGGTCTCGCCGGCGGCCATGCGCGGCAGCCACATGCGCTTCTGCTCCTCGGAACCGTAATGCACCAGGTACGGTGCGACGATGTCCGAGTGCAGGTAGAGCAGCGGGCCTGTCGCGCCGGCCCAGCAAAGCTCCTCGGTGACGATCGTCGCATAGAGGAAATCCACGCCCGCGCCGCCGTAGACCTCCGGAACCGCCGTGCACAGGAAGCCGAGACTGCCGGCCTTGCGCCAAAGCTCGCGTGGCACGCGTCCGGCCGCCTCCCATTCGGCGTGATGCGGAACGACTTCGTCTTGCACGAAGCGTCGCATGGTCTCGCGGAACGCGCGGTGCTCGTCCGTGTAGGGAAGGATGGCGGTTTCCATTTTTCCGCTCAGGACTCGGTATGCTTTTCGAGTATGTAGACCGTTCCGGTGAAGGTCGCCACGAGCGTTCCATCGGCGCGGGTGACGTCGACGCGGTAGACGGCGAGGCGCCGCGTGCGTGACACCTCCGTGGCCGTCGCGGTGAGGACGTCATCCTCGTTGACGGCGGTCTGGTAGGTGACGTGCGCGTCGATGCCGGCGGCGACCCTGCCGTGCGAGTTCGAGGCGAGACCGAAAGCCGTGTCGGCCAGGGAGAACACCACGCCGCCGTGGCAGGTGCCGTTGAAATTCAGGTGCGTCGCCTTCACGCGCATGCGCACTGCGGCGCGGCCCGGCCCGCCGTCCACGCACTTGATGCCGAGCGACTTGACGAAAGGGTCGCGCGCAGCGAGGCGGTTGACGCGCGCCAGTGCTTCGGTGCTGGTTTCCATCGGTCAGTCGAATCCTGAAAAAGCCACAAACTCGGGTCCGGTTTCCCGGCCTTCCGTGAATCGCGGAGTGGTGTCGCTATAGCCGAGACCGGCCGCGAACACCACGAACTCGTTCGTGCCCAGGCCGAGCGCCGTCTCGATCGCCTCGTGATAGGGCGCGAGATCGCCGCGACAGCAGGCCTCGACGCCGCGCGCCCGCGCCGCGGCGAGCACGGCC
>JBAVOG010000699.1:0-2414 GCA_049691875.1 Burkholderiales bacterium
GTAATCAGCAAAGTCGGGTTCCGGTGCCGTGGGATCAAATCTTGAGATCAAGAAATGCTCAACTGCGGGATTGCGCTCAGCCAGCTCTATAAACATTTGCACGAGCTCTTCTTTCGAGCAATTCTTGAGATGGTTCTGAATAGTCCAGACCTTCATAGGATATAAATATACATGAGGGATGAGGCGTCTAACAGGGGAACTAATCGGCGTCGCGTTTAGCGGCGTCCGCATTGAGCACCGAGTTGGGCATTGCCTTCGATACTAACGGAAATCTCTCGGGATGCTCGATCGATTCAACCGCTAGATCAATATCAAGGTCTGGCCAATATAGGTTACGTGGGTGAGGTAGCTCAACATTAAAAATGGCACTAACAGATGCTTCTTTAAACCACGGAAACTCGCTAAATGGAAGAAATAATTCCTTTTCATTTAGTAAAATCCAAAAGCCATGTTGGGAAACATTGGTTACCTCAATTTCCGAAATGTCGGTGCCATGCGTTTCGGATTTCATCAGCATGTTCCTCAATCAAAGTTTTCACTGTACGAAGTTCTTTATCATTAAGACCGTAGTTTTTAGCCAATTCGATTTTCGGTTCCATCCAGAACTTCGCTTCACCATTGATAATCTCGATACCAATCAATTCTCCCTTATCATTTAGTTCCGCCGTAATATTTGGACTCAACTCTACACTTACCGATTCTGGCTCTTCAGATATGGAAAGATGCAAAATATCTTCGTTTTTAAAATAAACCATTTGGGTCTTGCTCATTTCGCAAACCTTCCGCTCTTTAAACGGAATTTGATCTGTTGTCGAGTAATAGCATGGACAGTAACCGGGACTATTGTGTCACCATTCTCATCTGACCAAACAATCGTGAGCATAATCGCGCTCTTTATCCAGGCATTTGGTTCTTCCAGATTTTCCGTGGTGGCTACGTCCATTTAAGCTTTAACTCTCGGTGCGTTGCCGCACAATCCCTTAAATACAAGTTGATAAGGCTCTGGTATGGAATACCTTTCTCATCAGCCATGTCTTTGAAATAGGCAATAGTATCTTCATCCAGGCGAATGGTGACTTGCTTTTTCATCCGCTTGGCGTATGGGTTTTTTATCGAATTTGAGAAATCATAACTATCACGCATGGATAAACCTCTCATACTGTTTGCGTTCGTGCTTATCTGCCCTGCGTGCGGAAATGATGCGTATCACATCCGATCCTCTCTCGCAGTGGCATACGGTAAGCAAGCGAAACCTAGCGCTCAGCCCAAGAATGATGAACCGTTCTTCTCCATGCGAGTGATCAGGATCTTGTATGAGATATGAGACGGGCGACATCATCCGCAAAGACGGTTTTGGCTTCCTCAAACGAAACACCGTGCTTCTGCCGATTAGAAGCATTCTTTGATTCATCCCATTCGAACTGCAACTCGGCCATATGGCAAGCGTAATTACATTGTAGTTTTTCTGCAAGAGTCGATGATGGCTTGAGCAGCTAATGGTTCAATAGATAGAATCCGAAAGAAAACCTTCCCTAGTTTGCTGCCTATGTCAGAGTTCGAATTTACTGAGCGCTAAGGCTAGAGGAATGCGGTTCACACGTCCAACCTCCGCCCGTTCACCCGCAACCACTCCTTGCAATCCTGATAGCCGGGCAACACCTGGGCGACGCATTTCCAGAACTCAGGGCCATGGTTGTGGTGGTGCAGATGGCAGAGTTCATGGACCACCACATAGTCTACGATGCGGTTCGGCGCGATGATGACCTTCCAGTTGAACTCCATGTCGCCCTTAATGCTGCAACTGCCCCAGCGTCCCCTGAAGGTCTTGATGCCCACGGATGCCGGGGCGACCCTGACCACCCTGGCAAAGCGGTCCACCTTCTTCCGTAGCTCCTCCAAGGCATGTATCCGGTACCACTCGGTAAGCGCATCCTGAACGTACCGTTCCCGTTTCTGCACTGAGAACGGCACCTGTACCACCAGCCTGCCGTTTTTCAGCTTTACGGACTTGCCGGGACCCGGTTCCACCTTTAGCCGGTAGTTCTTGCCCAGATACGTGAAGCATTCTCCGCTGACGTATTCCTTGGGCCTGAGTGGCCGGTGTTCCCGTTGCAGCAGTAGCTTTTCCCGTATCCATTGGGTCTTTTGGGTGACCAGGGCTTCCACCTTTGCCTTGGTGAGGGAGCGTGGCACCACCATGGAGACCCTGCCTTCTTCCACCTTTACGGTTGCGGTCTTGCTGCGGTCCGTGCGGATGACTTCCACCTGGAATCCCTTGCCGTGGATAATTTCAGCGATTGTGTTCATGTTCCGAACTTGACCCGTGCCAGTTCCATAAACCGTTCCATCACCACGCTGCGAATCTCCGGGTTATCAAATAAAGAATCCCCGATTCTGCGCTTGATGTTCCTTTT
>JBAVOG010000700.1:0-5197 GCA_049691875.1 Burkholderiales bacterium
CCTGGGTGCTCACGGACGACCTGGAAGTATACGAGCGGGTGCAGCGCGGTTTCTCCTCCGGCGCGGTGGAATGGCTCAACCTCGGGCGTGGTCACGGCCGCGATGTGGAGGAGGCGAACGGGACGCGCCGCGGCGGCACCGGGACCAGCGAGGTCTACATCCGTGCGCAGATGCGTGCCTGGCTCGACTACATGACGGCCGGGGCGTGACGTGCCCCGCGAGATCGAACAATTCCTCTACCACGAGGCGCACCTGCTCGATGCGCAGCGCTTCGAAGAGTGGCTCGAGCTCTACACGGAGGATGCCACCTACTGGGTGCCGCTCGAGCAGGGCCAAAGCGACCCGCTCGAAACGTCCTCGATCATCCACGACGACCGGACGTTGCTCGAGCTGCGCGTGAGGCAGGCGCGCCATCCGCGCGCCCACGCGCGCAGGCCCACGGCGCGTACCGTTCACCAGGTGGGAAACGTGAGGCTGGTCGGTGAGTCCGGGAGCGAGCTGCGAGTTGCCTCGACGCTGGTGCTGGTGGAATTCCGCGCGGAACGTCAACGCGTATGGGGTGGACTGGTCGAGCATCGGCTTCAGCGCGCCGGCGGAAAATACAGGATCGCACACAAGCGCATCGACCTGGTGAGCTCCGAGGGCGAGCTGGACGGAATCGCAATCCTGTTCTGATCGCGCGCTGCGAACCTTCAAGTCGCGCGTGTCGAAGCATGCCCGCCCGCCCGCAGTGCGCGTGGAACGAATCTCTGGAGCAGTTCGAGCGTGTGGCGGGTGAGTGGTGTCGTCGGTCGCTGCGCCGGAATCGCGAGCGCGAGCGTACTCGCCAGCCTGGGTTCGATGATCGGCTGCGTCGCGAACGCGCGCCGCTGGTTGTCGACGCGCACTCTGTTGGCGGGCAGCACCGCATGCCCGTACCCCTGGTGCACCAGGTCCAGCATCGCGGGCACGCCGTCGATCTCCAGCACCACATTCGCCTTGAGCCCGAGGTTCGCGAGTTGGGTGTCAACCTGCATGCGAAAGGCGTGCGGCCGACTCGGGATGATCAGCGGATAGCCTGGCAGATCGCGCAACCGGACGGGCGCGTTCGAACGCGCTTTCCCCCGCCGGGCCGGGCCAATCAGACACAGCTGCTCCTCCATCAACGGGGAGAGCGTCAGCGCCGGCGATGCGACCGGGTTATGCAGCACCGCGATGTCGACGCGTCCCATGAGCAGCCATTCGGTCACATACGTCGTCAACCCCTCGACGATGCCCAGCGCTGCGCGCGGAAAACGTGCCTGGAATTCCGCAACCAGCGGCACGGCCAGCATCTTTCCGATGGTCGGCGGCGCGCCCACGACGACGCGTCCAACCGGTGCGCCCCGCACCTCCTCGACTTCCTGCCGCGCGCGCTCGACCTGCAGCAGGATGCCTCGACCATGCGCGAGAAGCCGCTTGCCTGCTTCGGTCGGACTCACGCCGCGGCCATTGCGATAGAGCAGGGTCTGCTCGAGCTCGACCTCGAGGCTGCGCACCTGGCGGCTCAGTGCCGGCTGGGCGATCGCGAGCAGGGACGCGGCCTTCGTGAAGCTTCCGAGCTCCGCCACGTGCACAAAGTACTCAATCTGCTTGAGATCCATCGCGCCGACGCGGTTTCTAGAGCGCCCGGGTGGTGTCGTCGAAAAGCTCGTCCACTTCGAGTCTCCTCGCCAGGAGCCCCTGCTCGAACGCGTAGTCGATCGCGAGCGCAAGGCTCGGCCGCAAGGCGTCCACGCCGAACGGCAGCATATCGATGCCGTCCGCAGGCGCGGGGACGCTTTGTCTCGCCTCCCGCAACAGGCCGTAGACCTCCCGGACGATCCCGGGCTGCGACTGCGCAAGCGTCTGCTTGACCACTGCCAGGTGATTGATGGGCACGGCATGGTTGCGCAGGCACCAGTCCCGTCCCGCGGCATTCGGGTCGGGAATGAGCGGCGCGAGTGGCGAATCCGCCGGCAGCGGCGCGCCGACCACCGCCGCATCGAGCTCGCCTTCCTGGAGCATCGCGAGAGGATCCTTGCCGGGCGGCGCGCGCTCTGCCGTCGGCGGTTCCCGATATTCTGCAAGATGCGGATCCTCGAACGTCACCCACCGCACGCGGTCGAGATCGACACCATGGTCGTGCGCGAGAATTCCACGCACCCAGGTCGCTGTCGTGACGGGGTAGGACCGGACTCCCACCCGGCGCCCGGCAAGGTCGGAAGCCGCCAGCTCGCCACGGGCCGGGTTGTACACGAGATACCCGTGTTGATGGCGACCCACGATCGTGGCCGGCAGCAGCACCAGGGGCTTGCCCAGCGCCTTGGCCTGCAGATACGTGATGATCGCGAGCTCCGCCAGATCGAACGCGTTCTCCCGCACCACCTGCTTGAACGCGCGATTCGGGACTTTCACGTCCGCGAAATCGAACGTCACGCGAGAGGACGCGATCGCGCCCGCCTTCAACTGTCGCGTGGACGGATGATCGCCGAGAAGCGTGCGCAGCTTCACGACAGTGGAATCACTCTTGGGCACCTGCCGCTCCTCCCTGCGGTTCGCCGGTATCGACATGCACACACGCCGCTTTGCGCGCTAGCCCTGCACCTGCCACTCATAACATTATGCTATACCAGCTAGTCGGGCAATGCCATTCCTCGCTACGTCGATAGCGAGGACAATCAACGACCCGCAGGGGGAGCGCCGCGTCCGGGGCAGGGTGTGGAATGTTCCGGCATCATTCATCCAGCTGTTCCCAGTATGTTCCCAGCGGGCAAAACCAAGGAGGCGGATATGGCCAGTAGCAATGAGGCAATGGTGCAGCTGAAGGCATCGGACGGTTTCACGCTCGGTGCATTCGAGGCGACCGCAGGCGACAAGCGGCTCGGTGGCGTCGTGATCCTGCAGGAGATCTTCGGCGTCACGGACCAGCTGAAATCGGTTGCGCGCAACTACGCGCAGGAAGGGTTCGACGCGATTGTCCCGGCGCTCTTCGACCGCGCCACGCCGAACACCGTCGTTCCGTTCGACCAGCCGGATCGCGGTCGCGACACGATGATGGGCCTCGACAAGGCAAAGGTGATGCTCGACATCTCAGCGGCCGTCGAGCGGTTGAACCGCGGCAAGGGCGTCTCGGTCATGGGCTTCTGCTGGGGCGGCGGTCTTGCGCTGCGCTCCGCCGGCGACCTGGCCCTGACCAGCGCCGTGTCGTTTTACGGAACGATGCTGCAGAATTATCTGGGCAAGCCGCCGAAATGCCCGATGCTGTTTCATTTCGGCGCGACCGACACGCATTCGACGCCCGAAGTGATCGAGGCCGTCAAGAAAGCGATTCCGTCTGCCGAGACCCACATCTACGAAGCCGGGCACGCGTTCGCGAACGACGCGCGGCCGAACTTCTACGTCAAGGCAGCTGCCGAGTCCGCGCACGCGCGCACGCTCGCGTTTCTGCGCAAGGTGCACGCAAAGTAGACCCGCGGCAGCGGGCAGGGAGGTCGGATTCCGATGACGGAAAGGGGGAACTCGTCGATCGTGGCCAGCGGCGCGGCGCACCTCGTGAAGGCCTGCGCCTTCCTGATGACGGTCTCCTGCATCCTGTGGAATCTCGACCTGCCGACCCGGCTCGGCGTCGCGATCCTGACCGAGCAGTACCTCGCGCTCGTGCTGGGCCTCGCGATCTGCATTCTCTTTCTTACCGTGTCCTGGACGCGCCAGCGTGGTCGCCCTCCCGGAATCCTGGATGTCGGTCTTGCCCTGCTGGGGCTCGGAACCCTCGTCTACACGGCGTTCTCGTACGTCGGACTGCTGAACGAGATCGCCTTTCGGCCGCCGGCGATCACGTTCATCGGGGCGGTCATCACGGTGCTCGTGCTGGAAGGCGTCCGTCGCAACTCGGGCTGGTCGCTTTTCATCATCGTCGGCGTGTTCATCGTGTACGCACTCCTCGCGCACCTCGTCCCCGGACCGCTCATCGGTCGAAACCTGACGCTCGTGCAGCTCGTGCAGTACATCGGGTTCGATCCGAGCGCCGTATTCGGCACTCCACTGAAAGTCGGCGCAACGATCGTCATTCTCTTCGTCTTCTTCGGCACGCTGCTTTTCGTCGCGGGCGGCGGCGAGTTCTTCACCGACCTGTCGTTTGCGGTCACCGGGCGAACGCGGGGCGGGTCGGCGAAGATCGCGGTGGTCGCGTCCGCGCTGTTCGGCTCCATCTCCGGCAGCGCGGTTTCGAACGTGGTCACGACGGGGGTGATCACGATCCCCCTGATGCGTCGCGGCGGCTATTCGAGTACCGACGCCGGCGCCATCGAGTCCGTCGCGTCGACCGGTGGCCAGCTCGCCCCGCCGATCATGGGTGCGGCCGCGTTCCTCATGGCGGAGTTCCTCGAGATTCCCTACATGACCGTGGCCATGGCCGCGATCATCCCGGCCATCCTCTATTACTTCAGCGTGTTCGTCCAGGTGGATCTCATGGCCGCGCGCGATCGGTACGCCATGGTCGATCAGGAGATCCCGCGGATCGGCGACGTCCTCAAGCGCGGCTGGCACCTCGTCATTCCCTTCGCCGTGCTCCTCTACGCGCTCTTCGGCATGAACGCCGAGCCCGAGGACGCCGCGATGATGTCGGCCGTCGTGATCGTCGTGGTCGGCTTTCTGCGACCCTATGGTGAGCATCGCCTCACCCTGCGCAAGCTGCTCGACGCATTCGTCGACACCGGCACCTCGATGGTCGAGCTGGTCCTGATCGTCGCGGCGGCGGGATTCGTGATCGGGATTCTCAATATCACCGGACTGGGATTCGCACTCACGCTGCTCCTGGTCGACGTCGTGGGCGGCAGCCTCGTCCCGATCCTCCTGATCTCGGCGCTGATCTGTATCGTCCTGGGAATGGGCATGCCGACCTCGGGCGTCTACGTCCTGCTGGCCGCGCTGGTTGGCCCCGCCATCGTCGAGGCGGGCGTCGATCGCGTCGCTGCGCACCTGTTCCTGCTCTACTTCGGCATGATGTCGATGATCACGCCACCAATCGCCCTGGCGGCATTCGCCGCCGCGGCGATCGCCAAGGCCGACGCCATGGCAACCGGAATGGCCGCGGTCCGTATCGGGTGGGCGAGCTTCATCATTCCTTTCATTTTCGTCGGCACGCCCGCGCTGCTGCTGCAAGGCCCGCCGGGCGAAATCGTCGTGGACATCCTCGAAG
>JBAVOG010000701.1:0-1815 GCA_049691875.1 Burkholderiales bacterium
TACTTCGATCTGGCCGACGACGGCAACGTGACGGTGAACGTGCCGTTCGACGGCAAGCGCGTCGGCGTCCGCCTGCTCGACATCATCGCGGGCATGCAGCAACGCGGGCTGCAGATGCCGGTGCTCCTGCGTATCGAAAACATCCTCGACGCGCAGATCTCGCTTCTCAACGAGAGCTTCGGCAAGGCGATGCGCAGCCTCGACTACCACGGCACGTACCGGGGCGTCTTTCCGATCAAGGTCAACCAGCAGTGCCAGGTGATCGAGGAGATCGCCCGGTTCGGCGCGCGCTACGGCCATGGTCTCGAAGCCGGCAGCAAAGCGGAGCTGCTGATCGCGCTTGCGAGCCTCGAAGCCGGGTCCGGGTACATCGTCTGCAACGGCTACAAGGATGCCGAATTCGTCGACCTGGGCCTCCAGGCGCTCAAGCTCGGCTTCAAGTGCATCTTCGTCATCGAGACCCCGGCCGAGCTGCCGATCATCCTCGAGTCGAGCCGCGCGCTCGGCATCCGGCCCATGCTCGGCGTTCGCGTCAAGCTGTCGTCCCGGGTCGGCGGCGCCTGGAACGAATCGAGCGGCGATCGCAGCATTTTCGGCCTGACCACGTCGCAGCTGGTCGAGACCATCGATCTGCTGCGCCAACAGGAGATGCTCGACTGCCTGCAGCTCCTGCACTATCACCTCGGGTCACAGATCCCGAACATCCGGGACATCCGGGCCGGGGTGCTGGAGGCCTGCCGCTACTACGTCGACCTGGTGAAGGAAGGGGCCGCGCTCAGCTATCTCGATCTCGGCGGCGGGCTCGCCGTGGATTACGACGGCTCCCAGACCAACCAGGATTACAGCAAGAATTACTCGCTGGACGAGTATTGCCTCGACGTGGTCGAGGCGATCATGAGTGCGCTCGATCCGCAGGGCATCCCGCATCCGGTGATCATCACCGAGTCGGGACGCGCGACCGTCGCCTACTCGTCGGTGCTGCTCTTCAACATCCTGGACGTGACGCGGTTCGAGCCGGGCGAGCTGCCCGCGCCCGACCCCACCCATGAGCACGAGCTGATCGGCAATCTGCGCGAATCGCTGAAGAGCATCAACCCGAAGAATCTTCAGGAGTGCTACAACGACGCGGTCTACTACCGGGAGGAGATCCGCGAGCTGTTCAAGCGCGGTCAGATCCGCCTGCGGGAGCTGTCGCTCGCCGAAGACATCTTTCTCGAAATCGTACGCGGGATTGTCCGCGAGCTCGAGCAGGCCCGGCGCATTCCGGCCGGTCTGGCCGGGCTCGAGCACTCCCTCTCCGACATTTACTACGGCAACTTCTCGGTCTTCCAGTCGTTGCCGGACGTCTGGGCCATCGAGCAGATCTTCCCGATCATGCCGGTTCACCGGCACAACGAAGCGCCGACACGACAGGCGATAATCGCCGACATCACCTGCGACTCGGACGGCAAGATCGACCGTTTCATCGGCCGGCGCGGTGACGGCAAGACGCTACCCGTTCATCCGCTGATCGAGGGCGAGCCTTACCATTTCGGGGTCTTCCTGGTCGGAGCCTACCAGGAGACGCTCGGCGATTTGCACAACCTCATGGGCGACACCAACGTGGTGAGCGTGCGCATCAATGAGGATGGCACGTTCGACGTCGTGCGGGAGATGAACGGCGACAGCATCGCCGACGTGCTCTCGTACGTCGAATACCAGCCCCAGCAGTTGCTGGAGCAGTTCCGCAAGATCGCCGAGCAGGGCGTTCGCGAGGGCCGCATCTCGCTCGCCGAGCGCCAGTCGATGCTCGAGGCGTTTTCGGCGAGCCTGCGC